>JAHEZA010000134.1 GCA_023251335.1 Chitinophagaceae bacterium
AGAATTGCTATTCTTGATGCAGGAACAGGAATAAGAAACCTGGGAAAAGATTTAATGGCCGAGGGTGTATCACAAAATATCATCAACATATTTTTATCTCATTTTCACTGGGACCATATCCAGGGATTTCCCTTCTTTGCACCTGCCTACAATACGGATCAAAAAATTGGAATACACACCATGGGAAAAGGAAAAATAAGTAATCTGAAAGAAATCTTTACCATGCAGATGCAAAAAGAATATTTTCCAATCGCACTGAGTAAAATGGGCGCTCAGTTCCAGTTTTTCAGCCATGGCGACAAAGAAACCATACATGGAGCTAGGGTAAAATCGATCGCCCAATTTCATAAATACCGCGGAGGATCGTATGGTTTCAGAGTAGATGATGAGGGCGTTTCATTGGTTGTGTGTACGGATATTGAACATAAAAAAGGGATTGATAAAAGCATTGTGAAATTTGCAAAGGGAGCTGATTTGCTGGTTCATGACGGACAATATACTCCGGAAGAATATAAAAAATATAAGGGCTGGGGACATAGCACTTGGGAGCAGGCTATAGAAGTGGCCAAAGAAGCAAATGTGAAAAAATTAATTATCACTCATCACGATCCTGACCATAATGATGAGTTTCTCGACCAGGTAGAAAAAGAATGCAGAAAGAAATTTTCAAATTCATTTCTTGCGAAAGAAGGAATGGAAGTGGTGGTTTAATTGTAAGAAGGCAAGAATGAATACCGCGATAAAATCTGCAATAGCGCCATAAAAGTTCCAGTGATCCCTGTCGGGTTTAGTTACGATTGATGTCAAATAAATAAACAGGAGGCCAATAATTCTTTATGCACTTTGCAAGACCAGCAAAGGTATTTCTGTTTGATAACTCATTATTTTGGTATGAACTTTACCAAACAGCCGTTGGAAGAGTGAATGTTTATGAGCTACCATGGTCAAAATATCAGTAGGATTCGTTTCGATAAACTGGTTAATACCCTCTTCCACCCTACTCCCATTGATGATATGAAATTGATGTTTCTGTTTCCAAAATGCAAGGTCGGCTTTCATTTTTCCAATCGCTTTCTCCTGGCTCAAAGACGAACCTTTTTGTACATTGATAATGTTAATGAGCGAATCGAATCGTTCTGCTATGTCAAGCAATGCCGTGTAACGGTCTATTTCTATTGTGACGTTAAAATCGGAGGCAAAAGTGATATAGTCAATTGGTTTGAAAGAAGCGGTTTCAGGAATTATCAATATCGGAAATGAGGATCGTTGTATCAACGCAGTTGTGGTACTTCCAAAAACAGAATTGCTCTTTCCTTTTCCTTTCATTCCCATCACGGTAAGGCCTACCTGTTTTTCTTTTATCCATTTTGGTATTATATCCAACGCATATCCTTCTTCTACGAATCCATTGATTTTCGCAATTTTTTTAGAAAGATCTTCTATTTCCTTTTCCATTGATGTCTTATGATCTTCTATTATTTCAGCCTGGGTGATCATTACCGGCGCGAGAAGAGAATCATCAACAATTATCGGTGGTGCAATGGCATTGATTAACGTCAATTCCGCATTGAATACCTGTGCTAAAGAGACAGCATAGTTTATTGCATTGCGCGAGGCAGTCGAAAAGTCTGTAGGAACCAATATATTTTTCATAAAGAAATATATGAAGGATGAATGATTCGAAATAGCAAAACTATTGTATTTCTTCTATGCCACTACTAAATAAGATCATACTAAGCAGTTCTATCAGTGGTTTAGTTTTATTACTAAACTGAATTTTATAGAACTAAAACTGATGCTTATTATGTTTTTTTGAATTACAGAGTGGTAAAGCTATTATTCAAAATACAGCTACTTTAATTGCGAACATCCAACATTTTCATCATTCCCTTTTCCATGATGCCTTTCAAATCTTCAGTAACTTCATTTTGAAAACCCGGTAGCGCCGACAAATCATAATCCCATAAAGAGGTGGATTGTAAAACATTCTCTACAACCTCATCTGTTGAATCATTTTTCCAGATCTCGAAAAATCTTTCAGCTGATTCATCTTCTATCAAGTATGTCTCTCCATTCATCTTTCCATAAAATGCCTTCCCGTCCTGGATTTCGGGCTTCATGAAATATAGATAAGCTGCAAATCCGAGAGAAAACAGACGTGGTGCATGTTGATTGTTTTTATAGAATTGAAGTAACAATGGAATGCAGCGAGATTTGATTTTGGATGTATAATTGAACGTAATACTTTTCCACTTATGATTGATATGCGGATTACGAAAACGATCAAGCGTTTTGGAAATAAATACGTCTTTGATGTCCGCAGTAATTTTATAAGGAATGGAGGGAGCTAATTCATTTCTCATCAAATTTTTAATAAACTTCTCAGAAAACTTATTTTCCATTGCTTGTTGTACGGTGTCAATATTCGCAAGAAATGCAATCCCGCAAGTCAGCGTATGCGTTCCGTTCAGTAAACGAAGTTTTAATTCTCTTTGTAATTCTATGTCGTTTTCAATCACTACGCCGTCATCCGCAGCAGCAAACGAACAAATTTGCCTGATTTTATCGTCGCCTTCTATAGCCCACAAACGATACACTTCACTCACCGTTAGCAATTCATCTTTATAGCCTAATTCATTTTCAATATCAGCTCTTGTATCTTCATCGGGCATACCGGTTACAATTCGGTCTACTAAAGAGTTGCAGAAGAAATTACATTTTTCAATCCATTCAATAAATTCTGGTTCCAGGGAATTTAGATGCGCCAATTCCAACACAATAGCCTCTAATTTTTTTGCATTGTCTGAAATTAATTCCGTAGGAATAATAACAAATCCGCTCTCTTCATTTCCGTTAAACACTTTAAATCTTTCATATAAAAAAGCCAATAGTTTTCCTGGGAATGAAGCCGGCGGATAATGACTTACATCTTCATTCAACATTCTGATGCCGGCCTCCGTAGTATTGGAAATGATGATTTTGAGATCTTCATTTTTTGCTAATTCCAAAATTTGTTTCCAGTCAGTTTGGGCTACAAAAATGCGGCTGACCGATGAATTGATCGTGTTGTTTTCAATTTTTTCGCCATCAGCAATTCCGCGTTCGCACAACGTATATAGTCCATCTTGTTTTCGAAATGCAGTTGCATCTCCTTTTGACGTACTTTTTACCATTACAATCCGGCCATTAAAAATGCCGATTCTGTTCGCTTTGTCAATGAAAAAATCAGGCAACCCGCGCAGCAAAATTCCTGTGCCGAATTGCAACACTTTCTCCGGAAGTTCAAAAATCTCCAGGTTCGGAACAGTTACTTTCTCCGGCACTATTTTTTCCAAGTTAAAACGGGAAAGATTCATAATGGTAGTTGGCGTTTTATTTGCAATGCTAAAACGATAATCATTAACAACAATGATTTTTGCAGGATTTATTTACGCAAACGATAGCGCAAATGTTGGAGCCAGCAAATCCTCACTCCAATAAAATCATTTTCGTCCCGGACTAATATTAACTTACATGAATCACTTGTCAGCATTGCGTTTCATTATACCTCTGCGGTGCGGCTTTGGTTTTGGTTGTGAGGCCAATATATATGCCGCTTACGGATATAGCCGGATAATAATTGGGAAAAATGAGTTATTCTAATTTAGCCCCAATAGGATTGAGCGGAATTTATTCGTCGTCTTCGTCCAGATCATTATGATCATCGCCACCAAGGCTGTAATAATTATTTTCTTCATCTTCTTCACCAATCTTTTCATCGGCGTCGTCCAGTTCGGCACCGGGCACATCAAGGCCCTCGTCTAATGAAACTTTCTTTTTCCCATCCTGTTGACCTGGAAGTTCCTTATCATTAAATGATTCTTTTTCTTCCTGGTTATAAATGTCTTCGCTTGCTGAATATTCAGGATCGCCATATACCTTTTTCTTGTCATCAGCATTGCGATCTTTGGGATTTGTAGCCATAGTAAATATATTTTGTACTTGTAAATTTAAGTCAATACTTTTTATCACTTCCAATGTTTCTGGTGACGTGTTTTAGCTGTTGATTTTAGCATGGCATTTGTAGGCTATCTTTCGCATCAATTATAAATACTCATGAAAATTTTTCAGCAACATATCAGGCTTCGGGAACATAAAAGAGGCTTTCATTTAATCACCAGTGAAATAATGGATGCGCTTCCCGGGATCAGCAATCTGAAGGCCGGGCTATGCCAGGTGTTTATTCAACATACCTCTGCTTCGTTAACCATTAATGAAGATGCCGATCCAACCGTAAGACAGGATTTTGAATATTTCTTCAATAAAATAGTTCCCGAAAAAGATAGGAATTACATCCATAATTACGAAGGCGATGATGATATGCCAGCCCATTTGAAAACGTCTTTGCTTGGCAGTTCCGTTTTGATTCCTATCCACAACGGACAATTGGCGTTAGGAACCTGGCAAGGAATCTATTTGTGCGAACATCGCAATCATGGCAAAAGACGGAATATTATGGTAACTGCATGGGGAGAATAAAACAGTAATGACATGATGAATGATCACCCCTTAAATTAAGAATCCTACGTTTTTATCGCTTTGCTGGTATCTAAATTAAAATCCGTGTTATTTGTTTGTTTACTTCATATCAACAGAAAAACCTCTTTAACTTCGTTAATAATTCTAAGGCCGCAAAAAAGGTAAAAGCATCTTTAATAAATGGAACACGATCATTCACATCACGATCACAGCCACGTGCCGGTGCTTACCAATGTAAATAGTGCTTTTATAATTGGTATCGCCCTAAACACCTTGTTTGTTCTGATAGAAGCCATCATTGGTTTTTCGATTCATTCTTTGTCCGTGCTCTCCGATGCCGGCCATAATCTTGCCGACGTAGGAAGCCTTGCTTTATCGCTACTCGCTTTCAGGTTATTAAAAGTAAAATCAAATAAAAAATATACATACGGGTATCGCAAAACCACTATTCTCGCAGCTTTATTCAATGCAATGATATTATTGTTATCTGTCGGCGCTATTGCTTACGAAGCCTTTGCCCGTATCTCTCACCCTCCTGCCCTACCCGGAAAAACGATTGCTATCGTAGCCGGCATAGGTATCGTAATTAACTTTGCAACGGCTATTTTATTTTTGAAAAATAAAGAACACGATCTGAATATAAAAAGTGCTTACTTGCACATGATGGCGGACGCCCTGGTTAGCGCAGGCATTATGGTGGGCGGCATCATCATTTATTATACGCAGCTTTATTGGATTGATCCTCTGTTAAGTATTATTATTGTAATCGTAATTTTAATAGGAACCTGGGGATTGCTGAAAGAAAGCCTGAAACTGTCGTTGGATGGAGTTCCTAGAAACATAGATATCCAGGACATAAAAGATAAAGCTGAGAAAATAGAGGGCATCAAAAATTTGCACCACATTCATGTGTGGGCCATGAGCACTACCGAAAACGCACTGACCGCACATTTGGTGGTCGATAAAAGTAAAGAGCCGGATGAAATAACGGCAATTAAAAATGATTTAAAACATAAGTTGCAACACATGAACATTCAGCACATCACATTGGAAACCGAATTCACCAACGAACCTTGTAAAAAGCCCGAATGCTAGTTTAAATGGATTAGTCTTAAAAAAGTTTAAACGGTTTTATTAAGAAACTTAAGTATCAAAATATTATTTAGAAATGAATAACGACAACCCACCTGGGAAAGCGCGCTTCCTGTTTTTTTTAGGTCAACTGCAAACTATTATTGAAAAAGCAGAATCTACTGAAAATACTGTGCTATCCATATATGCCGGGAATGCGCGAACTCCGCTTTTTATGCTGGAGGGCTTAACTCGGCTCTACAAAAAAATGCATAACAAAAAAAAATTTAGCAAATTAAATAAGCTTATTAAAGATTTTGAAGATAGGCTGGGAATAATAGATTATTACGATGGATTCTATAAAGAATTTATCAATGACAAACGAATTCCCGATCTTATCATTTCCTATGTAAATGATAAGAAAGAAGATACAGTAAAAGCGCTTCAGGAAGATTTGACAAAAGATAATTGGATTGGTAAACACAAAAAAAGAATTGAAAAGATCATTACGAAATTAAATAAAATAGATTGGCTGGATGAGAAAGAAGATACGCGCAAAATTTTAACAGTATATCAGGATTATATTGATAAGGTTATAAAAAATTATGAATCAGGTAGCATTGATTTTACCGACCTGGAAGATGATGTGCATGAGTTTAGGCGCGAATTAAGATGGCTGAGCATTTATCCGCAAGCATTAAAGGGATTGATGCAACTAATGCCGGAAACTGAGCCAAAAGAATTTTTAAATAAATATCTCACACCGGAAATCCTCAGTTCACCGTACAATGTAATGCCCGATGGCAGCGATTTACAGGGTTACATCATCTTAAACAAAAATTATTTTTACGCGCTTAGCTGGATGATAGCGGAACTTGGAAAATTAAAAGACAGCGGACTAAAAGTAGATTTGATTGAGGAAGGTCTTATTTCAGTTTATAAACCAGCGGCCCATGCAGAGCAGTTGACATATTCATTTTGCGATGAAACGCAATTGACGATTCCGCAAATATTGGATCAGTCAAAAACGATCGCCCAAACATTTTTTGATGAAAGAATTCTTCAGAATTTAATTTGCAAATAATAAATTGAAAACTAATGATCAGTTTCCTGATAGGTATTGTTGCCATTGTAGCCGCAATCATTGGCAGGCTACTTTTTAAGTCGGCCTCCAAAGCCCGCAAGTCAGAGCATTTTGATGAACACAATAAACACATAAAGGAATAAAATAAAAATCAGTGTTATTTGTTGATTTGCTGTCCGACTGTGGATTTTTGGAATTGATTCTTGTAATAAATTTTCAATTATCTCCGGGTCGCTT
>JAHEZA010000605.1 GCA_023251335.1 Chitinophagaceae bacterium
TTGTCAGCAAAAGCATTATACATTTTAAAATTGGTCTTTGGCGTAATGGAAGTGTATTCCTGTATTGCCCAACGCTCTTGCCCTTCAGGGCTTATCATTGCATAAAATCTTTTTCCACCAACTATAAAATCCTGGTATTTTGTTTTGGCTGTCATAGGCTTAGGGGCAATCCATTGGTCAATAAGTTCTGCTTTAGTAAAAGCATCCCATACCAGCGAAAGGTCAGCATCAAATTCCCTTGTTATGTATACTGTTTTTGCTGCTTTGTCAACGGTAAAATCAAATAGCAAATCGTTGTTCATTTTTTTTGTTTTTTTATTGTTGATAATACTTTGTCCAATTGATTGAACCGGGTTTCCCAAATCTTCCGGTATTGTTCTAACCATTTATCTATTTCTTTCATCTTTTCAATTTCAAGTGAGTAATAAATTTCCCTGCCTTGTTGTTCCTGTTTTACCAGTTGGCATTCTGTTAGAATGCGAAGATGTTTTGATACAGCCTGGCGCGTAGTATGGAAGTTTTCAGCAATGGCGTTCGGTGTCATTGCCTGCAAGGCAATAAGCAGGATAATCGCTCTTCGGGTTGGATCGGCTATTGCCTGGAAAATATCTCTTCTCATTTCTTTCTATTATTTATTCGAAACTGTTCGGTTGCAAATATATGTGCAACTTTTCGGTTTCGCAAATTTTTTTTTTTAATTCTTTTAAAAAAGCTGAAAAGTCAGTAAGGGTGATTAACTATAAGGCACACATCATTCCAAACATATACTTATATTTTTCTCTGTCTTTGTAAAATCCTTTGTCAAATTTTGGATTACCATTTTTGTCATACAAAGGTATTACACGTTGGCTTTGCAAACTTACTTCCTAAGCTGTGTCAAGCTTTTGAAGCTGTTAAGTATTCTTGTTGGGCCTTGACAAGCGACTTAAAGTAGATTAACGACAATTATTCTGGTCTTCCTATGTAATTACAAGGACTAATGACCTGTTGGAAATAGAGATTTGTTTTTATGTTAGTCGGTGTTTATTTTTGTGCATACCTATTTTTTATTTTTTATTAAAGCGGCCACATGTCAGTTAGCAGAAGAAAATTTGTAAAAACGAGTGCGGTACTATTCCCTGTATTATCATTAAACCCAAAAAATATTTTTGCCACGCCGAAACTTTTTAAACGTGTAAGGCCCGGAGATGCCTTATGGCCAGACGAAACAAAATGGAAAGAGCTCAATAAGGCAGTTAATGGAAATTTAATTAAGGTTGAGTCGCCACTTGCAGCATGCAAAACTGCGCCGGGTTCAAAAGCCTGCGAAGACATTTTTAAAGAATTGAAGAATCCATACTATATAGGCGACAACGTAGCCTTAACACAATCAAGCGGCTGGTTCAATGCATGGTCATCCGAACCCAGCGTATATGCGGTTGCTGCGCACTCTTCAGCAGATGTTGCTGCAGCCGTAAAATTTGCGAAGGACAATAATTTGCGTATTGTAATTAAGGGAGGCGGACACAGTTACCAGGGCACATCAAATTGTAAAGATTCATTGATGGTGTGGACGCGTGCCATGCATAAAATTGAATTGCACGATGAGTTTGTAGCGCAGGGGTGTGAAAGTAAACAACAGCCGCAGCCCGCAGTAACCGCAGGGGCCGGCGCTTACTGGCTTCAGATGTACACCGAAGTCACTACTAAAGGCCGGCGCTATGTGCAGGGAGGTGGTTGCACAACGGTAGGTGTTGCCGGACTAATACAAAGTGGTGGCTTCGGAAGTTTTTCAAAACACTACGGAACTGCATCCGCTGCCTTGCTTGAAGCAGAAATTGTAACTGCAGACGGCGACATAAAAATTGCTAATAAGTGCACTAATCCTGATCTATTCTGGGCGCTAAAAGGCGGTGGTGGCGGCAGTTTCGGTGTTGTTACAAAACTTACATTGCGCACGCGGGAACTGCCACAGTTTTTCGGTGCGGTGTTTGGTAAAATAAAAGCAACCAATGAGGACGCGTATAAAAAATTGATTGATAAATTTCTTGGCTTCTATCAAACAAAATTATTTAATCATCATTGGAATGAACAGGTAAGATTCAGTGGCAACAATAGCATGACGTTCAGCATGCTTGCCTATAACCAAACGCAGGGGGAAATGCAGGCAAGCTGGCAGCCCTTTATTGATTCTATTAAAGATGATCCAAGCTTTACAATAGAATCGCCATTTAATATTATACCAATACCTGCGCAAGACATGTGGAATGTGGATATATTGAAAGCACGTGCGCCGGGATTAGTTGATTTTGATGATCGTAAAGGCGCA
>JAHEZA010000135.1 GCA_023251335.1 Chitinophagaceae bacterium
CTTTTTTTGATTTGCTTCTTTGGGGTTTTAAATGCACAAAATTATCCCAATAGCTATACTGACGGAAAATATATAACCGTAAACGGAGCAAAATTATATGTTGTACCAGTGGGCCATGGTGATCCATTAATAATCATTCCGGGTGGCCCGGGCGGTGCTCATCCTGGTTACCGGGTCTTTGATACGTTGGCAAAAGATAATGAGATCATTTACTATGATGCATTTGGAAGAGGAAAAAGTGATACTGCCAAAGATGTAAAAGAATACACATTGGAAAGAGATATTGAAGATGTAGAAGGTTTACGAAAGGCGCTGCATTTTGATAAACTAAATGTTTTGGGCCATTCGTATGGGGGATTAGTGGCACAAGGTTATGCGCTGAAATATCCTGAACACGTAAACCATCTCATTCTTGCCAATACTTTTCACAGTTATCTCATGTGGCAGGCGAATGATGACAACAGTAATCATGAAATAAAAACCAATTATCCCGAAGTTTGGGATTCGTTAATGATAATTCGCGAAGCGGGAGCTGTATCAAGCGATCCGGTACATCAGAGATTATATAGTAAAGTTCCTTACGGATTTTTATATGCCTATAATCCCAATAATTTTTTAAGTCGTGGGCGCAAACCGTATCCTAATTCTTTCAATTCAAAATTATATTATCAAATGGTAGGCAGAGACGGAGATTTTATTGTAGGAAGTGATATCGGAAGTTTTGATTACAGAAAAGAACTGAAAAATTTAAAAATGCCTGTTCTGATTTACGGAGGTAGGTACGATCGCGTGGCGGTACCAGTGATGATGGAGAAATATAAAGAATATTGTCCACAGGCAAAATTTGTGATGTTTGAAAGATCTGGTCACAATCCGCAGATAGAACAACCTGATGAACTCTTTCCTTTAATTGAGAATTTTTTGCATCCTTAAGTGATCTAAAGAAGGCTGATTTTTTTATTCAGAAAAATTCAGCCTTTTAATTTAAAAAGCGATAAAAAATTTTTATTTCAAATTAAAATCTGCTTTCTCCTCTGGGTTTGGGCAATTCTTTTCTCGGAATTTTTTGATCTCTCATCGCTGCATCATATACAAACGCTGCCACGATGGTAGCAGCCTGTTTCAGATCGTCTTCAATCAAATGGTCGTAACTGTCCATATTGCTGTGATGGGTTCTGGTGCTATATTCTATTGGGTCCTGGATAAACTGAAATCCGGGTAATCCCACTGCATCAAAAGATAAATGATCAGTGCCTCCGGTGTTTTGTATAGTAACTGTTTTAGCGTCAAGATCGTTGAATGGGGCGAACCATTGTTGAAAAATATTTCGTGCCGCTTCATTACCCTGGAGATAAATGCCACGGATTTTCCCGGTGCCGTTATCTAAATTAAAATAGACAGAAAAATTATCATGTGCAGGCAATAACTTCATCGTGGCGGGATCTCCAAAAGTCTTCTTTACATAACCTCTTGATCCCAGTAAACCTTCCTCTTCTCCACTCCACAAAGCAATACGGATGGTTCTTTTTGGTTGTACTCCTATCGCTTTTAAAATACGAACAGCTTCCATCATCACACAAGAGCCGGCAGCATTGTCGGTAGCTCCATCAGCGCCATGCCATGAATCCAGATGACCGCCGAGCATAACTACTTCATCTTTTAAATTCTTATCCGTGCCAGGTATTTCAGCGATCACATTGTATCCCTTAGCATCATTCGTTTGAAATGTTGTTTTTACATCTACGTCCATTTTTACGGGCATATTATTTTTCAACAAACGAACAATCATATTATAGTCTTCAAGGCCAATAGCGATATCTAAAAAATTAGCAGGGTCACTGATTTTATAAGCGCCCGCCTGTTGTACAAAGATAGTTCCATCATGGTTCCTGGGACTGGAGCTTAAGATTGCTACCGCACCTTCCTGCTCTGCCAATTCCTTTAATGTAGCAAGCATTGCTCTTGTACCACCCATTTGTCCTCTGAATCTTTCACGTCTTCTACGCATAGCAGCAGTATCTTCAGGTTCTAATTGAGAGTCATTCATTTTTTGTAATTCCTCGTCTGAGTAACGCACCGCGTCCGGTTTGAAGTTTTGATGATAGTTTTCCAGATTATCCAGTATCAAAATTTTATCTTTTAGTTTACCGCGATAGGCATCCAATGAAGCCGAATCTTTGGCAGAGATTAAAAGCACTTCCCCACTTTGCAAACCGTTGGTCCCTGCTGTCCAGGTTTTTGGGTAGGCGGATATAGATCTATACCAAGGTGAAGAAATCGCTACATATGATTTTTCGAGTTCCCATCCTTTCCCAAAATCTCCCCATGCATCTAATTTGGAATTTTGCAATCCCCATTGGATCAATTGGTCTTTGGCATAATTAGCTGCCCGCATAAACCCGGGTGAATTGGTGACCCTCGGGCCACTGATTTCAGTAAGATGGAATGCGATATCCATTACTTTGGAATTTTGGAATCCTTCGTTCCTGATCTTCTCCATCACGTTCCGATCAATATTTTCGGATTGGGCAAAAATGAAGACTGGTAACACAAACACAATAAAAAATAAAGAAGATTTAATAAATTTCATGTGAGTAAATTTTAATGCTTTGTTAGAAAATAGTTTTTGGCGAAATGTTTTTAAAAGTAGCACATCTTGCAATGTTTTACTTTACTATTTTTTATATTTTACTTAATTTGGCATTCATATTGCGTTGAAAGTGATATATTTTTAATTAAAAAGAATAAAGATTATGGCAAAGAATACAAAAACAAAAGACAGTTTAAACACAGGCATTTCCAGTGCTAACAGCAAAAAAGTAGCAGACGCGTTGAACCAGGTGCTCGCAGATGAATTTATACTTTATACAAAAACGTTGAAATTCCATTGGAATATTGAAGGAAGAGATTTTCATGCGTTGCATTTATTCCTCGATGATCAATATCAGCAACTTCAAACCATCATAGATTCCGTTGCCGAGCGTGTAAGAAAAGTGGGGCATTTTGCGATTGGCAGTATGAAGGAATTTCTTGCGGAGGCTTCGTTAAAGGAACATGCGGCCACCACTTCAGTATCAGAATCCATGCTTGCAGAATTAGTCTCGGATCATGATGCCCTGATAAGAAAGACACGGACTTTAATTGACGATTTCGATAAGAAATTTGATGATAAAGGAAGTTCGGATTTTATTACCGGTATTATGAAGGAACACGAAAAGATGGCGTGGATGCTGAGATCCAGTGTGCCAAACGCGAGGTAAATCAATCGTTTTTTCATCTTTTGAATCATTTAAAACCTTCCCGCAGATAAAAATCTGGGAAGGTTTTTTTATAGTAAACCAACAAAAAAATCAAGTTGCTGTTTATTCATTTTTGTAAATAAACTGCAGATTGCGTTTTTTTGTTTTACTTTCCCGAAATTAGCCCGATTGAAGTTATTGGGGCTATCAATCTATTTTATTACGAGAATTATTTTTAAAACATGGCTGTTGTCATCACCATTATCATTTTTATTTTAGGATACCTTGCTATCGCTTTTGAACATCCGCTTCGTCTTAATAAGGCGGCCTCCGCATTAATTACCGGTGTTTTATGCTGGACCATTTTTGTGATACAAACAGATACTCCCAACACAGTCAGTGAAGAATTAGTGGGTCATCTGGGCGAAATATCTTCTATACTTTTTTTCCTGATGGGCGCAATGACTATCGTTGAACTGATAGATTCTCATGGAGGCTTTAAAATTATTACATCAAAAATAGCTACTACAAGCAAGCCGAAATTTTTATTGATAATTGTTTTTCTCACGTTTTTTCTTTCCGCACTGCTGGATAATTTAACTACGGCAATTGTAATGACTTCGTTGTGTTCAAGATTATTGAGATCTAAAGAGGATAGGTTGTGGTTCGCAGGAATGATCATAATCGCAGCCAATGCCGGCGGTGCATGGTCGCCGTTAGGAGATGTCACTACAACCATGCTTTGGATTGGCGGACAGATTTCCGCGCTTAATATCATGAAAACATTAATTCTGCCAAGCCTGGCTGTAATTATTATTCCGGCGTTAATTATGATTGTCCGTTTTCGTGGCCAAACATTCAGCCGGGTGCAGCAAAGCGAAAGCACCGAAATCGAAAAAAAAGATGGGAAAATTATTCTTTACCTGGGAATTAGCCTTCTAATTTTCGTTCCGATATTTAAAACGATTACTCATCTTCCCCCGTTTATGGGAATGTTGCTGTCATTAGGCCTGATATGGGTGGTGGTGGCCTTTCTTCACAAAAAGAAGCCTGAGGAAGTGGTAAAACAATACAGTGTAGCACATGCATTGCAACGGATAGATACACAAAGCATTTTGTTTTTCCTCGGGATATTACTGGCGGTAACAGCGCTGCAATCTTTTGGAATACTTACTTCATTAGCAACATTTCTTAGCAGCACGCTCAAAAATAATTACCTGATAGGCACCGCATTGGGTTTGCTTTCTGCCGTGGTGGACAATGTGCCGTTAGTTGCTGCATCGCAGGGGATGTATAGTTTATCAGATTTTCCAATGGATCATCCTTTTTGGGAATTCCTTGCTTTGGCCACAGGAACCGGGGGCAGTGCCATCATTATAGGATCCGCTGCAGGCGTGGCGGTGATGGGCATTGAACACGTTGACTTTATGTGGTATTTAAAGAGAATAAGCTGGCTCGCATTGATTGGGTTTGCCGCTGGCATATTGGTATTTCTGTTGCAGTTGTAATTTGAGTTTAGCATGTAATTAATAACAGTTCTTTTTGCCGGCTGAAGTAAATGAAAATCTTTATTATTTGTTTGTTTACTGTGTTTCTTACAATTGTTTGCATTCTTTATTCGTGGCCTATTTCAGATTTTGTTTTCTTACCCCGTTCATCTAATTTTGCACGTCAATCAGGCGGATTTGTTTATTGTTCGGCCTGGGCAATTGATGGAAAGTTGATTCAACTTTAACTGAACTAATAAACGAAACCATTCTGCATCATTCTACAGGATCAAAAATTTCGTTTAACATCTTTTAATGTTTCAGCTTTTTTAAGAAATTTTTTTTTTAAAATATCGGATATTAAATGAGCATTCATGCTTGAAAGGAAATTAACTAAGGCATTTAACGAATTTTTCGAAGGGGAGAAAGGTGGAATACTTCTTATCGTATGCACGCTTATTTCACTTTTGATTGCCAACTCTTCATTTAGCGAAAGTTATTCCAGCTTTTGGCATCATTATGTTGGCGGCTTAAGCATTGAGCATTGGGTGAATGACGGGTTAATGGCGATCTTTTTTTTCGTAATCGGGTTGGAATTAAAAAGAGAAGTTTTGGTGGGTGAACTCTCTGATACTAAAAGCGCGATGCTCCCGGTATTTGCCGCTTTAGGCGGGATGTTGATCCCCGCTGCTATTTATATTTTCCTGAATTATGGAACTGTTACTCAGTCCGGTTTCGGCATTCCCATGGCCACAGATATCGCCTTTGCCGTCAGCATTCTTTCTCTATTAGGGAACCGTGTTTCGCCTTCTTTAAAAATATTATTGATGGCCATTGCTGTGATAGACGACCTCGGCGCAATTTTGATTATTGCAATATTTTACACGACTGCATTATCATTGATTAATTTATTATTCGTTCTCATAATTTTAGGAATTTTTTTTTTCCTAACCCGGTTTAAAATTAATTATCTCATCATTTATATCATTGGGGGAATAGCGATGTGGTATTTCATGCTTCAGTCAGGAGTCCATTCTACCCTGGCAGGCATTCTATTGGCCTTTGTAATTCCGTTTGGCAACGGCGAAAAAGAATCGCTGGCTATTCGAATAGAACATTGGCTTCACAGGCCGGTGTCATTGGTTATTCTTCCAATTTTCGCATTGGCCAATACCGCCATTGTGTTTTCCGAAGGTTGGGATACTGGTCTAACTACACATGGGAGTATCGGCATTCTGGCCGGATTGATAATTGGGAAACCACTGGGTGTTTTCTTATTTAGTTTTATTGCAGTTTCAATAGGAGTAACCACTTTGCCATCTGATTTAAAATGGAAACATGTTTTAGGAGTTGGCTCCTTAGCGGGTATCGGCTTTACGATGTCTATTTTTATAACATTATTGGCATACCAGGATGTGGCATTAATAACTGAAACAAAAATAGCAGTTTTACTTGCTTCACTGACATCTGGAATTTTAGGTTATGTATGGCTTCGATATACTTTAAAAAACAATAACAATTCAGCTATTGAAAAATTAGAAATACCTGATTAAAATAATATTAAAACAAATGAAAAAAACAATTCAACAATGCCTTGATGAACGCATTTTAATTATTGATGGCGCCATGGGCACGATGATTCAGCAATACAGGCTGGAAGAAAATGATTATCGTGGCGAACGCTTTAAAGACTGGCATAAAGATGTAAAAGGAAATAATGATTTGCTGAGTATTACTCAGCCAAAAATTATCCAGTCAATTCACAAAGCGTATTTGGAGGCAGGCGCTGATATTATTGAAACCAATACCTTCAGCAGCACGTCCATCGCCCAGGCAGATTATGATATGCAATCGCTGGCGTATGAATTAAATGTTGCCGCAGCACAGTGTGCCAGGAAAGCAATTGAAGAATTTGTTTCAGACAGTAAAGAAGCAAATAATTACAAATTCATTGCAGGCGCTATTGGGCCATTGAACAAAACTTTAAGCCTTTCGCCTGATGTAAATAATCCGGGTTTTAGAACCGTAACTTTTGATGAAGTGGCGAATGCGTATTATGAACAAATAAAAGGGCTCGTAGATGGCGGAGTCGATTTGCTTCTGATAGAAACCATTTTTGACACACTCAATGCAAAGGCAGCGATTTATGCGATAAAGAAATATTTCA
>JAHEZA010000606.1 GCA_023251335.1 Chitinophagaceae bacterium
ATACAGGCTGCCGCGGGCGAATATAAAGCGGATCCTAAGGCTGGTAAGAAAGGTTCGCCGTTTGGAAGCATCATTTTGCTCGTCGTCATTTTCCTGGTTATAATTTTTATATTTTCCGGTCGTGGTGGCGGTGGGGGAGGAGGTTCTTATATGAGCCGAAAAGGCTCAAGAAGTTTTATGGACGCATTGCCCTGGTTCCTTATGGGTAATATGCTTGGCGGCGGCGGAAGAGGCGGCGGCGGTGGATTTGGTGGAGGTGGCTTTGGCGGCGGCGGCGGCGGCTTTGGCGGATTCGGCGGCGGCGGTGGCGGTGGCGGCGGCGCCAGCGGCGGATGGTAAATTATAAAATTTTGAATAATAAAAAATCCGTGATAACTGGAAAAGTCACGGATTTTTTTTTGAATAGAAATTTTGATTTTTCTTTTCTTTGTTTACGGTAGTTATCTAATTTAAAGTACTTCGCATATCTGCATTTAATAACTGTCATTATTTATTTCTACCCAGTATCCATCCGGGTCCTTAAAATAAATTTGTTTTACTCCATCCGTCCTTGTGGTTATTTTATTCGCTTCGCCCGGCCAGTTTTCATAGTCAACTTTATTTTTATTTAGGGTTTGTATAAAATCATCCATAGAAGAAACGCTGAAACAAAGATGCGAATCTTTATCGTGCGCCGAAATGGATTTTGCGCCTCCAATAAGATGAAGTTGGCTGTGTTCGCCAATCTTAAACCACTCGTGGCGGCCATCATGAAATGGTTCCGGAATACTTTCGAGGCCGATAATATTTTTATAAAAACCAGCGCTCTTTTGCAAATCCAAAACGTAAAGTGCAACGTGATTCAGGGTTGGATTCTTTTTCGATTGGGCGTTGGAATTAGTTGATATGATGATGGTAGAGGCCGTAACGATTGATAGTAACAGGTGGGTCATTTTCATCTCAATAAATTTTATTTTTACAATGTAATTCTTGCAAATATAGTTTTTGCATGATACAGGAATAAAAACAAAATCCTGAATATTTGTTCTTTTACTGTTGCGTTATTTTGTTGAATAAAAGAAACTGACGAAATAAATAGAATTAATTCGATCGCAGATGGAAGATACAATTAGTAAAATCGCTGCTTTCTTGATTTCATGGGGATAAACCTACTTGTGGTTAGTGACGAATAGTCACAGGCCGGGAGACCTGCGCCTGGCTGAAAATAACATAAATGTCCTGAGTTGCAAACTTGGGACAGTAACTGAATTATTAAATGCCTGCACCCCATCAATAAATCCTTTAAAACTCCACTATATAATTTAACACCGGTATGATGCCTGTTTGATAACCTGTTACTACTTTATTTTTTGTTGCATCGTAATAATCCTCAGCAATATTCTGCCTGTTGGTAAGGTTTTGTATATCGAGCGAGAGGGTGCTGGTTAAATGCTTTTTATTCCACTTCATGCTGATACGCACATCAGCACGCATGTATGCAGGGTTTTGCAGGCTGAATGCTTCTTTATCTATATACACGGTATAACCCAACTGCTGCGATTGTTCAACATCAATTGGCGTTGTTCTGTAACCGCCGGCATAAACGGTTTTAATATTAATGCCCAATGTTCTTTTACCTTCTGCAAAAACAAATTCTTTGCCTGCTACAAGGTTGCCGATATAATTACCATTGAATCGTGTATTTCTTTCAATGCCATCAGATGCAGTGTATTTTGACTGGTATAAAGAATTGCTGAGCAGAAAATAGAAATGGTTGCTCAACGATTTTTCCAGCGAAAGCTCAATGCCGTAATTCCTGCCCTTGCCTTTGCTTACAAACACATCATTCGTATAACTTTCTGAAAGGTTTAATGTGCTGATCGTATTGGAATCATCGGGGCTAACAGGAACATTGTATAAATGCTGGTAATATATTTCCGTTTTAAAATTGACTCCCTTGCCAAACACATGATTGTATGAGAGCACAAGATGCTGCGCTTTGGTAAATCCAAGGTCTTTATTCGGCAGCGTTATTTTATTATCAACTTCTGTTTGTATAAAATAAATTCCCTGCGGCTGCTTCATGCTGTGCATGCCATACGCAAAACCAAAACTGTTTTTCTTATTCGCATCCCATCTTGCTGCAAAACGCGGCTCGATGCTTTTGCTGTTGTTGTACAGCAATTGCATATAATGTCCGCCGGTGTTGAAAGTAAGGTTATCCGTAAGCCTGTATTTCCACTCAGCAAATCCTTCCAGCAACGTTGCATTGCCTTTTATATTTTGATTTTCCTGCAACGGATAATCTATATCAAAATGGTCT
>JAHEZA010000136.1 GCA_023251335.1 Chitinophagaceae bacterium
ACAATACGCCGCATAATTATTTTTTGATAGAAGGCGAAGAAGCAATAAAAGATTTGGTAAAAAAATTATCTGATCAAAAAGGAATTTCGTTCGATACCGAAACCACGCACATCGATGCCAATGAAGCAGAATTGGTTGGGCTTAGTTTTTCTTTTAAAAGAGGTGAAGGATATTATGTTCCATGCCCGCCTGATAAGGAAATGGCAGCACAAATCCTCAGGCATTTTATTCCCGTGTTTAATGACGAATCAAAACTATGGGTAGGCCAAAACATAAAGTATGATTTAATTATGTTGAAATGGTATGGCATAGACGTAAAAGGGAAGCTGTTTGACACAATGCTCGCGCATTATGTGATAGAAAGTGAAGGACGAAGAAATATGGATTTGCTGAGTGCACAGTATCTTGGATATGTGCCGGTTTCTATTACAGAATTAATCGGGAAAAAAGGAAAGAGCCAGGGAAATATGCGCGATGTTGAATTGGAAGATGCCAAAGAATATGCTGCCGAAGACGCGGATATAACCCTGCAATTAAAGGAAGCCTTTTTTCCATTACTAAAAGAAAAAGAAGTAGAAGAAGTTTTCGAAAAAGTAGAATCACCTTTGTTAAAAGTGTTGATGGATATGGAGTTTGAAGGTGTAAATGTAGACACGGACTTTTTAAATCTTTATTCCAAAGAATTAGAAGAAGAAGCTAAAAAAAGTGAAGAAAGTGTTTATAAACAGGCAGGAATTCGATTCAATCTCGCGTCGCCAAAGCAATTGGGTGAAGTGCTCTTTAATAAAATGCAAATTGGAACCACCATTAAAAAGACCAAAGGCGGCCAGCACGCAACAGGGGAAGATGTGCTTCTCAAATTAGCAAAAGAAAATCCGATAGTGGAAGACATTTTGAATTTCAGAGAGCTCACCAAATTGAAATCAACCTATGTGGATGCACTGCCACTACTGATCAATAAAAAAACCAGTAGAGTGCATACAAATTATGGACAAGCCATTGCGGTTACCGGTAGGTTGAGCAGCAATAATCCTAATCTTCAAAACATACCTATCAGGACCGCGAGAGGGCGCGAGATAAGAAAAGCATTTATTCCCCGCGACAAAGATCATGTAATTATTTCTGCGGATTATTCACAGATAGAATTGCGCATTGTAGCCGGAATAAGTGGTGATCCAGCCATGGGAGAAGCTTTCAAATTGGGAAAAGATATTCATACAGCCACAGCAGCCAAAGTTTTTAATGTGAAAGAAGAAGACGTAACCAAAGAAATGCGTTACAAAGCCAAAAGTGTCAACTTCGGAATCATCTACGGGCAAAGCGCTTTCGGCCTCGCAGAAAATATCGGTGTAAGCAGAACAGAGGCAAAAGAAATCATAGACGCTTATAAAAAAGAATTTGCCAATATTCAAAAATATATGGACGAAACCATTCAGTTTTGCAAAACGAAAGGCTATGTGCAAACCATCATGGGGCGAAAGCGTTGGTTAAAAGATATCAATTCCTCTAATTGGACGGTACGTGGATTTGCCGAACGAAATGCTATTAACTCTCCGATACAAGGCACCGCTGCCGATATGATAAAACTGGCGATGATTGATGTTCATCGTGAATTTCAGAAACATAATTTTAAATCTAAAATGATTTTACAGGTGCATGACGAATTGGTGTTTGACGCGCACAAGTCTGAGGTGGAAATCATAAAACCTATTATCCTTGAATCCATGAAAAACGCGATGAAGCTGCCTAATGGAGTACCGGTAGAAGCAGAGTTAGGCGTAGGTGAGAACTGGCTTGAGGCACATTAAAAATAAATTATGATAACATTAATTTACTGTTACGATGCTTACTGTGGCTGGTGCTACGGTTTTAGTGAAGTGATTAGAAAAATTAATTCTGAATACAAAAATAAGCTGGAATTCGAAGTGCTTTCAGGTGGAATGATTCTGCCGGAAGAACCTGTATCCATTGGCGCTACAGCAAAATATATTGAAGAATCTTATAAAAGAGTTGAAGAAATTACAGGAATAAAATTTGGCGAAGATTACCTCTGGCATATTGAACATCCAGGCGCAAGCGACTGGTTTCCCAATTCGGAAAAACCGGCAATTGCGCTTTGTGTTTTTAAAGATTACTTTCCGGATCAGCAGGTAAGCTTTGCTGCCGATTTACAATATGCATTACATTTTGAAGGTCGGGATCTTACTGATGATGAAGCGTATAGATTACTGCTTGAAAAATACAATATACCGGACGAAGAATTTTATGAAAAACTTCAGGACAAAGAATATAAAGAGCGCACACATTACGAATTCGCCTTATGCAAACAATTAAAAGTATCCGGCTTTCCTGCCGTTTTTTTGCAACTAAGTGAATCTAAATTTTACATGGTGGCACAAGGATACACTGATTACGAAACCTTAAAGGAAAGAATGGTAAACGTGCTGCAGGAAAATGGGCTTTAGAAAAATTTTTCAAAGCAGAAATTGCAGTTATTTGTTTGTTTACTAATAGATTTTCATAGTCGTCTGGTAAGAAGCAAGAAATCAAATTTACGAAACCGCAAGTTTTTGGTCAGTTACAACTTCTACATTGCTTTTCATTTGTTTTAAAAAATGATACAGCGCTTTCATATCAGCAATATCCCTAACAATCAATATCCCATTTCGCCCTACCTGCTTCAGTTTCGCCTTGTTGGTTTTTGTTTGAATGAAATTCAGAATTTGCTCAAAAGTTTTACTGGTAAAATAAGGTGAATCAGGATTGGCAACAAAGAAACATTTTAAGATACCACTTTTTAAAATCATTTTTTCAAACCCAAGCTCTACCGCAATTTTCCGGCAACGTACTGTCGTGAATAGATCTTCTACCTGTCCTGGAACCGGGCCGAAACGATCAATCATTTCTTTGTGCAGCTCTTTAAGATTTTCTTCTGTGTCGCAATTATCGAGGCGTGAATACAGACTTAACCGTTCAGTTATATTTTCGACATATTCATCCGGTATTAAAATTTCAAGATCGGTATCAATCGAGCAATCGGAAACAAAATCATCCTGCTTTTGAATTTCTTCTTTAAACAATTCTTTAAACTCTTTTCTCTTTAGTTCCCGAATGGCTTCATCAAGAATTTTCTGGTACATCTCAAACCCTATTTCTGCGATAAAACCACTTTGTTCGCCACCCAATAAATTTCCCGCACCGCGGATGTCAAGATCGCGCATGGCAATCTGGAAGCCACTTCCCAGATCACTGTATTGTTCTAATGTCGTTAAGCGCTTCCGGCTTTCTGCAGTTAATGTGCTCATTGGAGGCGCCAGCAAATAACAAAATGCTTTCTTGTTGCTACGTCCTACTCTGCCGCGAAGCTGATGCAAATCGCTCAATCCAAAATGGTGTGCGTTGTTTACAATAATGGTGTTTACATTCGGAATATCCACGCCACTTTCTACAATATTGGTACAGATCAACACATCGTATTTCTGATCCATAAAATCAAGGATTGTTTCCTCCAGCTGGCTTCCCTCCAATTGCCCGTGTGCATGAGCTATACTAAGATCTGGACACAAACCCTGGATCAATGTTTTCATCTCCTGCAAACCGTTCACCCTGTTGTGAATAAAGAAAACCTGCCCTCCCCTTTCTACTTCGTAATAAATCGCATCTCTTATAAAATCCTGGTTAAATACGTGTACTTCCGTTTGAATAGGTTGCCTGTTTGGCGGTGGCGTATTGATGATACTGAGATCTCTTGCTCCCATCAAACTGAACTGCAAAGTTCTTGGGATAGGCGTCGCCGTCAGTGTGAGTGAATCCACAGTAGCGCGAATATGCTTTAGTTTTTCTTTTGCAGACACACCAAATTTCTGTTCTTCGTCAATTACCATCAAACCAAGATCTTTGAACTTTACATCTTTACTCAGCAGCGCATGGGTTCCTATAATGATATCAATCTTTCCTTCCTGTAGCTTTTGTAATGTTTCCTTTTTCTGTTTTGATGTTTTAAAACGGTTCAGATAATCAACAGTTACCGGAAAATCGCTTAACCTTTCACTGAAGGTTTTATAATGCTGGTAAGCAAGTATCGTTGTAGGAACTAACACAGCAGCCTGTTTGCCATCAAGATTTGTTTTGAACGCCGCTCTTATCGCCACTTCTGTTTTACCAAACCCTACATCGCCGCAAATAAGCCTGTCCATTGGCGATTGTTTTTCCATATCTGTTTTTACATCAATTACCGCTTTGCTCTGGTCAGGCGTATCTTCATATAAGAATGATGATTCCAGTTCTGTTTGCATATAATTATCCGGCGAGTGCGCAAAGCCTTTATGGCTCTTTCTATGCGCATAAAGCCTGATAAGATCGGCCGCAATATCTTTTACCTGTTTTTTTGTTTTATCTTTTAATTTATTCCAGATATCGCTGCCCAGTTTATTCATCCTGGGCACTGTACCTTCTTTGCCGCTGTACTTACTTATTTTATGGAGAGAAGAAATATTTACATACAGCAGGTCTTTGTCTTTATAAACAATCCTCACCGCTTCCTGCATTACGCCGTTGGAATTAATTTTTTCAAGCCCGCTGAAAACGCCAACACCATGATCTATATGGGTAACGTAATCCCCAGGCTGCAATTCGCGAAGCATCTTTAACGTAAGCGCCTTGTTTTTGCTGAAAGACTGCTTAACCCTGTATTTATGATATCGCTGAAAAATTTCGTGATCGGTATAACAAACAATTTTTAGATCATGATCTATAAATCCTTCATGTATCGAAACCGGAATTGGCACAAAATTTATTTCTGTATTCTGGTCTGTGAAAATAGAATGCAATCTTTCTAATTGCTTTGGATTTTCCGCAAAAATAAAAATGTTATATTTTTTAGATTCATAGCTTTTCAAATCATCAATCAACAATTTGAATTGCCTGTTAAATGCAGGCTGCTGCTGAATAGAAAAAATAATTTCATTTGTTTTTGAAAAATATTTTTTGTTTCCAAACTCAACAATAGAATTTGCCTTAAACTGATTTTCCAAAACAGAAGCACTAACGAAATCATTTATCGAAACTTCTTTCTTTTCATTCAATTCATCATTCTCAGCGTTAATAACTGTCGTCGGTGGTCTGTGGTCGGTGGTGTGGCTTCTGATTTCATCTTCCACATTTTGGAATTCCTGTTCAATTTTCTCTTTAATAAATTCCCAATCCTCCATCCACACAATGGTATTTTCAGGCAGAAAATTCATCAACGATACTTTTTCACCGGTCGCAAACTGAGTCTCTACATTTGGGATAATATTTACCTGCAACAATTTACGTTCGCTTAACTGTGTTTCCGGATCAAACAAACGGATGCTGTCAATTTCCTTTCCAAATAATTCGATACGATAAGGTTTTTCGTTACCATAAGAATAAATGTCCAAAATTCCGCCCCGGACCGCAAACTGTCCGGGCTCATATACAAAATCTGTGCGGCTGAAACCATGATCCACAAAGCGCGCCAGCAATTCATCCACTTTTATCGTTTCGCCTTGCTTAAAAGAAATAATATTCTGAGAAAGCGTTTTAGACAAAACAACCTTTTCAAAAATGGCTTCTGGATAGGTAACGATAACTTTCTTATTTCCTCCCGCACTCATTTTCGTCAACGCTTCTGTTCTAAGCATCACGTGGCTGCTATTGAGTTGATGATAATTCTTTTTTGTTTTAAAAGAAGAAGGAAAATAAAAGATATCCAGCGCCCCCGTGATGTTTTCTATGGTATTGTGAAAATAAGCCGCCTCCTCAGCGTCTCTTAAAATGATGAGATGATTCAGTTGGGAGGCTGAAGAATGATTAAAAACCGACGAAAATATAAATTGGGAAGCGCTCCCGTGGAGGCCGGACAGATGAAGTTGTTGAGGTTCCGGCAACGAGATGCCATTCGCAATTGAAAAAATGCGTTCATCATTTGCATAACTATTCAACAACACATCCAGGTTCATTCAGCTCCTTTTTCGGAATGCAAAGTTAACGATTTGGGGTTATTTTTTCCGGGTGGTGAAAATGCGATGCACGATTTATAACAACTCTTACATATTTTAATTTTTCATTCAAAATATACTATGTATTTTTCAGCAAAATTAACTCTGATGGCAATCGAACCCTGGCGTACGGGAACAGTCATAAAAATTATAGATGAGACGTACAATACCAAACGGTATTTTATCCGCGTGGATGAACTGGAATCCTTTGATTTCAAAGCAGGGCAATTTGTAACCCTCGATCTTCCCATACATGAGCAAAAAAACAAAAGATGGCGCAGTTATTCTATCGCAAGCTGGCCCGATGGAAGCAACGTGTATGAATTATTGATTGTTCTTTTGGAAGGCGGGTTGGGTACTACCTATTTATTTAACGAGGTGAAAGTAGGCTCTCAGCTTATCTTTCGCGGAGCGCAGGGTGTATTTACATTACCCGAAATAATTGAAAAAGATATATTCTTTATTTGCACGGGAACAGGAATTGCCCCATTCAGGAGTATGCTCAATTATATGAAGCTTCATGATGTGCCGCATCAAAATCTTTATTTAATTTATGGCTGCCGCACCCAAAAAGACCTCCTTTATTTTGATGAAATGAAATGCCTTGAACAGGAAATGGAAAATCTTCATTTCATGCCTACGCTCAGCCGCGAAAACTGGAATGGACATTCCGGTTATGTGCACGATCTGTACGAAACCATTTGCAAAAAAAACAATGAAGCGTGCGACACATTGGAAAATTTAAAACCCGCGGCATTTTATTTATGCGGCTGGAAATTTATGATTGATGATGCGCGCAAAAAAATTGCAGATTTGGGCTATGATAGAAAAGCAGTGCATTTTGAGCTTTATGGGTAAAATAAAAAT
>JAHEZA010000137.1 GCA_023251335.1 Chitinophagaceae bacterium
GAGGATTCAGAAATCCCATTAACTCTACAAGTGCTTCAGCGTTTTTCTGGCGTTTTCCCCTGTCCTCCAGCGTCAACACATATTCCGCCATTTTCTGGATGTGGCGCCCGTATTCTCTTATGGTAAGATGATTACGGGTTGTATTGTATTCCATGTTTTCAACATTTTTCATCTGGCAAATGTATAAATAATAAAATTAGGTTCTAAATATGTTGTGAAAAAAATAGAAGAAGGGCCTTGTGTTTTCCACGTTTTAGGGATTTGTTAGCTTAAATCCTTATTGGGACAATTACTTAAAAAAGTTAACAGGTTTTTTGCTGAATAAAAAATCTCCTTTAAGGTTGTTTTACTGTATTTATTGCCGCCCTCTTTTCAAAATATTTCAAAATCTTTACACAGAGCCAATAAACTATCAGCACACCGGCGCTATCAGCGGCCCAGTCCAGCAAATCAAAATCGCGGCTTGGTATAAAAAACTTTTGGATAAACTCTACGGTAATTCCCCACACAATCGCCGCCAGCGAAAGTCTTCTTAAAAAATTTATTTTTTGTTGATGGGAAATATCGGATTTAAAATATGGCATGAAAAAGAAAAACGTAAGTCCGCCAAACAAACCGGCATGAACTAGTTTATCAAAATTGGGAAGACCATCGAGCCAGCCCACCTTAGGAATGTCGCTGCCGGGCAATAGTGTCAGCGTCGCCACAATAAAAAACCAGGCGATGCCTGGCAAAAACATTTTGAAGGAAATCTTTTGCTTTTCCATTTATTAAAACTATGAAACCAGCTTCTGATAAGCTTCTACATCCATAAGATTGTTAATGTCATCCTTATTATCCACTTTCATTTTCACCATCCAGCCATCACCGTATGGGTCCGAATTTACTTTTTCAGGTTGGTTCTCCAGGATGGGGTTTATTTCCGTCACAGTGCCCGCAACCGGCAAGAAAAGATCGCTTACGGTTTTTACTGCTTCTACGGTTCCAAAAACGGCGTCTGCTTCCAGCGCTTTTCCTTTGGTATTGATATCCACGTATACGATATCGCCCAGCTCACTTTGTGCAAAGTCGGAAATGCCAATGGTAGCTATGTCGCCATCAATAGAAATCCACTCGTGGTCTTTGGTATATTTTAAATTGGAAGGAAAATTCATGGCCTTTTTGTTTTAATCTTAATGAATGAAGCGCAAATTAATATTTTTAAAGATACTTTCTGTATTCATTCTTTTTTAGTAATGTAATCTTCATTTTAATATCGTGCAAAGGCCTGTTGTTTTTATCTTTTGGTGCATTGGCTATTTTGTCTATCACATTCAGCCCGCTGATTACCTGCCCAAAAACAGTATAATTCATGTCAAGAAACGGAGCGCCACCAATTGTCTTGTAGACCTCCCGATGGCTTTCGGGAATTTTTATCTGAAAATGCTCTTCCATCCGGTTCATTTCTGCATCGGTAAAAGTTCTTCCTTCCACAATATAAAATTGGCAGGAACTGCTGGCCTTTTCAGGGTTCACATCGTTCGTTTCCCGGGCCATGGCCATCGCGCCTTTTTGATGAAAAATTGAAGTGTCAAATTCCGCGTGGATGGTATATTTTAAGCCGCCATTTCCGAGTTGTTGTTGTGGCTTAGCATTCCGGCTGTCGGGGTCGCCACCCTGTATCATAAATCCTTTTTCAACCCGATGAAACAAAAGCCCATCGTAAAAATGCTTTTTTACCAGCTTCACAAAATTTTTGGTAGTCAGTGGTGTCTTGTTATAAAGCTTTGCAACCATTGTTCCTGAATCGGTTTCTATTTTCACATATTCATTTTGCGGCACAGTGCTTTTGTTACTTTTCAAGACATTGCACGACATTAAAAAAAAGAAAAAAACCAGGTAAAAAAAATTTTTCATAGTTCAAAAGTTTTTAAAAGGTTGTCCGATATTTTCAAAGTAAAGTAAAATATGGTCTTTTAAAAAATTTTCCTGCTCCATCATATTGTATTGAGGTAATTCTTTTAGTTGCACAAAATGTGGCCATCCGTCATCATCATGAGATTCCACTTCGTAGTAGCCACTTTGGCTTAGCAAGGTGCATACGGCCACATGCATCAAATCCTGTTTTTGTTCTTTATTAAATTTCTTCTTCGATTTAAAATTTCCCAGTTCCTGTATGCCTATCAAAAATAAAACCGCTTCCACGTCAGGCTTTTTCCCAAATTTTTCAACAAACTGTTCTTCCAGTTTCCACCAGCGTATTTGTATATCATCTTGTAAGTTCATGCTGCAAAAATAGCTTTTTCGTTTATTTGTCTCTTTACTGTCCTCAAAATAATGGCGTGATGTGCCCTGAGAAGTCAGGCTCCGGCACTAATTGAGAAATTTTATTGGCCATTCCCGATTCATTATTCACAACTATATTTGCAAACAAAAATAAGAGCAGATGTTGCAGGTAAATTTTATAAAGGCAAACAGGGAAGCCGTTTTAAAAGGATTGGCAAAAAAACATTTTGCTGAAACTTCTTTGGTAGATACCATTATTTCTTTAGATGATGAAAGAAAAAAACTTCAGTTTGAACTGGACGAAAGGCAATCAAAAATAAATACCTTTTCCAAAGAAATCGGGCAGCTAATGGCAACCGGTGAAAAACGATTGGCAGAAGAAAAAAAACTCGAAGTAGCCAGCTTAAAAAGTTTTTTACAGCCGGTTAGTGAAAAATTATCTGAGATTGAAAAAGACCTTCATGATACACTGGTAAAATTGCCCAATCTTCCACACTCTTCTGTCCCCATAGGAAAAACGCCCGAAGAAAATGAAATCGTGAAAGAAGGTGGCCAAAAGCCATCGCTTTCTTATAAAGCTGTTCCGCATTGGGATCTGGCAAAAAAATATGACCTCATTAATTTTGAACTGGGAAATAAAGTAACCGGCGCGGGGTTTCCTTTTTACAAGAATAAAGGTGCCAAATTGCAACGGGCACTAATTCAATATTTTCTTGATTATAATACAGCCGCAGGTTATACAGAATATGAACCGCCATTTATGGTAAACGAGGCCAGCGCTTTTGGCACCGGCCAGCTGCCGGATAAAGAAGACCAGATGTATCTCGCTACCGCAGATAATTTATTTTTAATTCCTACGGCTGAGGTGCCTCTTACCAATATTTATCGCGACGAAATAATTAAAGAAAATGAATTGCCGGTAAAGATGACGGGCTACACACCGTGCTTTCGCCGCGAGGCAGGTAGCTATGGAAAAGATGTGCGCGGACTGAATCGGGTTCACCAGTTTGATAAAGTGGAACTGGTACAATTGGTGCATCCTGAAAAAAGCTATGAAGTGCTGGAAGAAATGGTGGTGCATGTAGAAAAATTATTGCAATCTCTACATCTTCCATATCGGATACTTCGTTTGTGTGGCGGCGACATGAGCTTTGCTTCAGCACTCACTTACGATTTTGAAGTGTATAGCGCTGCGCAGGAAAAGTGGCTCGAGGTAAGCTCAGTCAGTAACTTCGAAACTTTTCAAACCAACAGGATGAAGATTCGTTTTAAAGGCGCCGGGAAAACCCAATTGGTTCATTCTTTAAATGGCTCATCATTAGCGCTGCCGAGGATTGTAGCCGCTTTATTGGAAAATAATCAAACAGCAGATGGTATCAAATTGCCGGAAGTATTATGGAAATATTTTGGAGAACAAAGTATCAAATAACCTGATTCTGAAAAATTGTAGATAAGGGAATGGAACAGGAAAAAAAAATTCTTAACTGCATGAAATCTTTTTCACCCTGTTTTGGTGACGGCCGCCTTCAAAATCAGTATGGATAAATACTTCAATCATTTTTTCAACTAAATTTTCTCTGACAAAACGCGCCGGTATGCAGATAATATTTGCATCATTGTGTTTACGCGCCAGGCCGGCTAACTCTTCTCCCCAGCAAATAGCAGCACGGATATGTTGGTGTTTGTTTGCTGTGATAGCAACGCCATTGCCGCTACCGCAAACCAAAATGCCAAATGCCGCTTCCTTATTTTCTACCGCCTCCGCCACAGGATGCGCGAAATCAGGATAATCTACTGAATCCGCGGAGTAAGTGCCGAAGTCCTTCCAGCTTACATTTTTACCATCAAGAAATGAGATAATGGCTTCTTTATAATCAAAGCCTGCGTGGTCGCAGCCAATAGCTACCGGAAGTGATAAGTTAAAAGGGGACATGGTAGAATATTTTAATTGACGTAAAGATAAAACAATGAATTTTTATTTTGGAGCTATTAACAGTTGATGAATGAAAATATTCAAAATAAGTTGTTTTACTGCGAGGAATTCAGGTCGGTAAAAAAATGTGAATTGAATCTATTTTTTTTCATCCGAAAAAAAGTTTCTCTTACCTTTCAGCTTATCTTAAATTTTCAAGCTTTAATTTTATCTCAAAATATATTTTATGAAAATGATTGAAAATAAAGTGGCCATTGTAACGGGTGGAAGCCGTGGAATAGGGGAAGCCGTTGCGTTGAAGCTTGCTGAAAACGGCGCCCACATTGCTTTCTCCTACATAAGCAGCGACGAAAAAGCAAAGGCGCTGGAAGAAAAACTAAAGTTGTTTGGGGTAAAGGCCAAAGCCTTCAAAAGCAATGCGGCTGACTTTTCCGATTGTGAAAGCATGGTGAATGATGTGATAAAAGAAATGGGCACAATAGATATTTTGGTCAATAATGCCGGTATTTCAAAAGATAATTTGTTGTTGCGGATGACGCCGGAGCAATGGAATGAAGTAATCAATACCAATCTTTCGAGCGTATATAATATGACCAAAATGGTAATAAGACCCATGATGAAAGCGCGCAGCGGAAGCATTATCAACATGAGTTCTATTATAGGAATGAGAGGCAATGCAGGCCAAAGCAGCTATGCAGCCAGCAAGGCAGGTATTATTGGGTTTACAAAATCCATCGCCGCTGAATTGGGAAGCAGGAATATCCGTTGCAATGCCATCGCGCCCGGATTCGTAGAAACCGATATGACACATTATTTAAAGGAAGGCGAGGCAGCAAAATCATTTTTAGAAAAAATACCTTTGGGGCGTTTTGGAAGTGCAGAAGAAATTGCGAATGTTACGCTTTTCCTTGCCAGCGAAATGAGTTCGTATATCACAGGGCAAGTAATCAGCACTTGTGGTGGATTGAATATGTAAGGTATTACACCGCGCATTTTAATTAGAATAAAAAAACGTTTAACCATGACAGTTCTTCATAACATCGGTAGTTTTCTCTGGAGAATATTCAAATCTATTTTTGTGAGAGAAAAAGATTGCTGTAAATAATTTTGTTTTTAGCATCCGGGCTTATATGGGTTCCAATAAATAGAAATGCACTTTATTTGTTGATTTACTGTGAGGTATTTTAAATTTTGAACGAACCGGTTTCTCATTAGTTATTTTGTTTACTTAAAAAGATTAAATGGAAATATATAATGTCATTACGATAATCATTGTATTGGCAGCTATTTTTGGGTACATCAATCATCGTTTTATAAAACTACCCGGCACGATTGGCATTATGCTTATCTCGTTGTTAGCTTCGTTGGTGGTAATTGGAATAGGAGTTGTTTTTCCAAAATTTTTTGAAAAAACAATACAGGCTATTGGCTTTATTGATTTTACACAACTATTGCTGAGGGTAATGCTTAGCTTCCTGCTTTTTGCAGCAGCCATTCATGTTGATTCAAAAAAATTGAAGTCTCAGCGCACTTCTATTATTACTTTCTCCACTATTGGTGTAGTTATTTCCACGTTTGTGATTGGCACCCTGTTGTATTACACTATTTCTCTTTTTGGACTGTCGGTCAATTATCTTTATTGTCTTTTATTCGGCGCGTTAATATCTCCAACGGATCCTATAGCTGTGGTAGGCATCTTACGCAAAGCAAAAATTCCCGATTCGCTTGAAACAAAAATAAGCGGCGAAAGTTTGTTTAATGATGGCGTAGGCGTGGTAATATTTATTACGGTTTACGAAATTGCCCAGATCGGGATTGAAAATGTTTCTGCCTGGAAAGTACTTTGGCTTTTTGTCAAAGAAGCGGGAGGCGGATTTATGTTTGGTTACCTGTTGGGATATGTCGGATATTTGGCGCTCCGGTCTATTGATAATTACGTGGTAGAAGTAATGATCACCCTGGCCATTGTGATGGGTGGCTATACACTGGCCGATGACATGGGCATCAGTGGTCCGATAGCGATGGTAGTGGCCGGGCTGATTACCGGCAATAAAAGCATGGTTGAAGGAATGAGTGATATTACACGCGATTATATCGGGAAATTTTGGGAGATGATGGACGAGGTAATGAACGCAATTCTATTTCTACTCATTGGCTTTGAAATGCTGGTCATACCATTTAATCTTACACTGTTATGGCTTGGATGTATCACCATCGTGATTGTACTTTTTGGCCGCTGGGCTTCTGTTTCACTGCCAATATTAGTGATGGCATATAAAAAGTCGTTCCCTAAAAATACAATTCCCATTCTTACATGGGGCGGTTTGCGTGGAGGCATTTCTGTAGCGCTGGCGCTATCATTACCTAAATATATGTATGGTGAAATGTTTGTCTCCATCACTTACATTGTGGTATTGTTTTCCATTGTATTCCAGGGATTAACGATTGGCAGATTTGCGCGAAGGCTGATCCGCAAAGAAGAAGAAAAAATAAAGGAAATTTAAAACAGTCTCAATTTATATCTCAGACGGTAACAAATCAAAATAACAATTTGATTTTTTTCTTCATTTACTCCTAATAGCAAAAGTCATAAAATTGAATTTTCCCTTTTTGAATTCCATGAAACTACTCTCAAAAATCAATTAGTAAAATTCTTGTGCAAATTTTTAATAGATAAT
>JAHEZA010000607.1 GCA_023251335.1 Chitinophagaceae bacterium
TTCATCACCGCGCAATCCTCAAATTCCATTGCCCATCCGTCCTTCGAAGCATTAAAAACAATGGCTTCCATTCCCAGGTTTTGCGCGGCTATTTGCGTGCTCAATCTTGTACGCATACTTGGGTTTAAAAATATCAATCCCATACGCTTTCCCTTCCCAAGCGTGTTTTGTGATAACGGGTCTTTCTTAAATCTTAATGCAGTTTCTATCAAAAGAGTGATGTCCCCTGCATCTTTTACTGAAAGAAAATTTTTCATTGAATTTTTAGCATCCCCCCGGAGGGGAGTTTGTTGCGATTCGCTGCTTTTATTTTTATTGAGTATACCCATGAATTTTTACGATTAAATTTTTCAGAGATTCGAATATTTAAAGTTCTGCATTTGCAGGAATGTTTTTTGATCGGGCAGAAAGAAGGGTTACTTCTTTTCTTAGCGCTTCTAAAAAAAGATCCGCATTACTTTTTGATAAAGCCAATGAAGGTAGTAATCTGATGACATTTGGTTTAGAAGTCCCGGTAAATATTTTGTATTTATTTAAAAGGTGGCTTCTCAAATCTTTTAATTCTTCAGGTACGTCAAAACCAATCATTAAACCAACGCCGCGGGCATTTTGCAGTTGGGGAATCTTTTTGATTTCGGATAATAAATAACTGCCAATCTTTGTCGCGTTTTCCATTAATTGTTCCTTCTCGATCACTTCTAAAACCGCTATGGCCGCGGCACATGCCAGGTGGTTCCCTCCGAAGGTAGTGCCGAGCATAAAATGTTTTGGTGCTATTTCAGGAGAGATAGAGATAGCCCCGATTGGAAAACCATTCCCCATTCCTTTAGCCATTGAATAAATATCTGCGTCCACTTCAGCATAATCATGTGAATAAAATTTTCCGGTTCTGCCATAACCACATTGAACGGAATCCGCGATAAAAACAGATCCATGTTCAGTACATAAATCACGGATCAATTGGAGAAAGGATTTTGACGCAATCCTTATGCCGCCCACGCCCTGAATACCTTCTACAATCACCGAGCTTACCTCTTTTCCATGTTTTTCGAAATGAGCTTTCAATGATTCTTCATCATTGAACGGAAGAAAAGTTACATTATCGGTTTCGTTAACGGGTGCTATGATAGCAGGATTGTCTGTTGCGGCTACTGCCAGAGAAGTACGTCCATGAAATGCTTTTTTAAATGCAACAATTTTTTTTCTGCCATTGTGAAAAGAAGCCAGCTTTAAAGCATTCTCATTGGCTTCTGCGCCGGAATTACATAGAAATAACTGGTAATCATTTTTACCTGAAACCTGCCCTAATTTATCAGCCAGTTCCTGCTGTAACGGAATTTTTATAGAGTTCGAATAAAACGCAATCTTCTCTAATTGGTCTTCAATTTTTTTTACCCAATTCGGATGCGTATGGCCAATACTGATCACCGCATGGCCGCCATACATGTCAAGATATTTATTTCCCTTATCGTCCCAAACATTGGAACCAAGGGCTTTCACGATATTAATATCGTTTATTGGATAGACGTCGAATAGTTTCATGTTGTATGTTTTTAACACCGCTTAAGGCTTAATGCCTAAGGCAAAAGGCTGAAGAAAGACAAATCCGGCCTTCAGCATTTGGCGTTCGCTTTTAGCCCCTAATTGATTTAATAAGGTTTATAAGTTTTGCTTTTATTTCATTTATTTTTCTATCTCCACCATCAAAAGAATCCTGAGAAATATACGATAAGTCTTTTAGGAGCAGAAAGCAATATTCCGCTTCCTGAGCAGACCCTAAAGCAATATCTAAAAAATGTACAAAATCTTTTTCAGTGTTCCTTCCGCAGCCGTCTACTATGTTCAAAGGAATTGAATAGCTTGCTCTTTTGACCTGGCTACACAATTCATATTGTTCTGACTTAGGTAATTGAAGGATAATATTTTTATATATAAATAACGTTAGCTCGTGGCCTTTCACCCAAACGTCATATTTCTTATAGTCTCTCATTTTTCATACTATTTTTCAAAAATGCCTGACGCTAAAGGCTGAGTTGCTTTTGCCTTAAGCCTTCCGCTTTTAGCTTTCTGCTTTCAAAAGTAATTCGCTTTCAATTTCAACCCCTCCGTCTCTTCCACGCCAAACATCAGGTTCATGTTTTGCACGGCCTGGCCGCTGGCGCCCTTTAATAAATTGTCAATCGCGGAATGAACTACCACAATTCCACCAACTTCCTCCAGGTTAATAAAGCAATTGTTTGTATTGACCACTTGTTTTAAAAAGATAGGTTCATGGCTGATCTTAATAAATGGATG
>JAHEZA010000608.1 GCA_023251335.1 Chitinophagaceae bacterium
CTGTTTTAGGATTTGGGGGTGGCGGTTATAATAACGACGATCACCATGATGGTGTTTCTTTCGCGCTGCGGCTTACGGGTGGCATTGATTATAAATTTCCTGATGTTCCTATCAACGTAAGCCTGGGGTTTGATCCGTTTTTCTATATCGCGCCACACACCGGGTCCTATCTTCCTTTAGGTATTGGCTTGCGTTATGTAATCAATTAATTTAAAATTCCGGGATTCCTGCCGCTTTCCGGCAATGCCGGTTTTTAATAAAAGAGGAAATGAGAAAAAAAATAATCGCTTTTATTGATTTCTTTTACCCTCCTTTTAAAAAGATAATGCCGCTGCAAACCTTTCGTTATGCGGCATGCGGCGGAGGTAATCTCCTGCTCGATATTTTTCTTTTTTTCATCAGCTTCAATTTTATTTTTGATAAAAAAATACTTCATCTTGGATTCATTGCGCTGAAACCGTACAACGCTGCACTTTGTCTTTCGTTTTGCATCACCTTTCCGTTGGGCTTTTTGATGTCGAAATATCTTGTGTTTAACGAATCATATTTGCGTGGGCGCGTGCAACTGATTCGGTACATGATGATCGTAGCGGTTAATCTTTTTTTAAACTATTTCATTATAAACGTATTAGTACAATATCTGCACTTTTATCCCACCATTGCTAAAATATTCACCACCGTTATTATTGTCACTTTCAGCTTTCTTTCGCAAAAGCATTTTACTTTCAGGCAAAAAAAAGATACGCCTCTCACGCAGGAAGCCGAAAGAAAAGAATAACTTTTTACACAGTAAACAAATAAATAGTAAGCATTCCTATTCGACTCTTTGGCCACTCTATAAATTCATGAATTTGAAAAATATTTTCCCTTATCTTCAATTAATTTCTCAGAGGTCTAACTTTCTCATAAAGATTTTAAATCACCGCCTATGATCAAAGTTGTCTTTACAAAAATTTTTATAGGATCAGCAATAGTATTCTTTTCCTTACACACTTTCTCATCATTTGCACAGGGAAACGAAAAGCCAGCCAAAGAAGAACGAAAAGCAATCATGAAAGATACCCTGGATGACAAACTGGACTTCAGCAGGTTCTTGATAGACGCTAATGGGTTTGTTCCCATTCCTATAATTATTACTGAAAAAGCGTTGGGTGGTTTTGGCGGTTTATTGGCCATGACGTTTATCACGCCTAAAAAACACATGGAAAACCAAAAAGGATATGTACCGCCCGACATAACCGCGTTTTTGGGAGGATATACCGTAAACAATACATGGATGATTGGCGCTTTCAGAATGGGGAGTATCCCAAAAGCAGGGATCAAATACCGTGCTTTCCTGGGCTATGCCAATGTTAACATGGATTTCTATCACACCTTCGAAGATTTAGGAGAAAAAAAATTCCCTTTTAATTTTAAGGTTGTGCCGGTTTTTGCATCCGCTTCTAAAAAAGTTTTCAAAGGAAAAGAATTCTATCTTGGGATGTCGTATGCGTACGTGCCTACAAAAGTTGCAGGAAATTTCAGTGGCACACTTCCCCCTTTCGTAAAGCCGTTAGATCTAGACAGTAAAACGGCCACGTTAGGCATTTTTACTGATCTTGACACCAGGAATAGCATATTTACCCCGGACAAAGGCATGAGAACTGTGGTTGAATATAAAATGGACGCCAACTGGACGGGCAGTGATTATAATTACCAGCGCTTAAATGCCTCCATAAACTGGTTTATACCCATAAAACATAATTGGATCTGTGGCATCAAAGCAGAATTCCAACACGCATTCAATGATCCACCTTTTTATTTCCTTCCATACATCAATATGCGCGGAATACCTGTACAACGATATTCTGGGACCAGTACCGCGATTATTGAGACAGAACAACGATTCGACATCAACAATCGCTGGAGTATTTTAGGCTTCGGCGGGCTGGGTAATGCAACACAAGAAGGGGAAAGCTTTGGCGATGGGCAAACTGTTTACAGCGTAGGCACAGGGTTCAGGTATCTACTAGCGAGGATCTTCAAATTAAGAGCCGGAATCGATGTTGCAAAGGGGACCGGCAATTGGGGATATTACATTGTATTCGGACATAATTGGAACCGATGATTAAGAATTGCAGTTTTTTATCGTTTCACTACATTCGGTTTTATCAGGGAAGATCCGTTTGACGTTCGTGCCTGATCAAAAAAACTTAAAAAATATATGTCGTAGTTTTTGAAGATTTCTTACTTTACGAAAAAAACCAGTCAATGAAATATCTTTCTTTTTTTCTGTTTTGTTTATTGATCACTTTT
>JAHEZA010000609.1 GCA_023251335.1 Chitinophagaceae bacterium
GTTCTGCCAATTTTTGATAGGCTTCTTTGGCTTCAGCATATTTTCCCGAATCTTCACACGCCAGTCCAAGGTTGTCCCAATATACCGGAATAGCATTATTGTTTTCAATAGCCTTTTTATAAAATTCAATGGCTTCATCAAATCTTTTTTTCCTGTAAAGAAACACCCCAAGGCGATTTAGATAAATAGAATTTCCCGGCTCCGCTTCTATTGTTTTGCGATACGCCTCTTCTGCTTCTTTATCATTATTTAATTTCTCGTAAGCAAGGCCTAAATTATCGTACAAAACGGCCTCGCCATGACCCAGCCTTATCGCATTTTTAAAATGCTCAGCGGCTGCCTGGTATTTTTCCTTCTTTAATAAAAAAACTCCAAACGTATTTTGGTAGGTATAATCATCAGGCTTTAGCGAAGTTGATTTGGAATAGGCTTCTTCTGCCTCTTCCATTTTTCCTGAGTTTTCATAAGCAAGGCCAAGATTTTCATACACTACGCTTTCATCTTTACTGAGCTCAATGGCATGCAAATAATTTTTGATCGCAGCATCGTACTGATTTAACTTAAAATACGCTACACCCAATGTATTATAAATATTCCATGAAGGTTTTAAAGCCGCAGCTTTTTCGTAGCAATCTACAGAAGCAGCGAGGTTTTTTAATTTATCATTAGCCAGTCCGAGATTTTCGTAAAAAACGGCTACGTTGGGATTGAGATCAATAGCCTTTTGGTAATTTTTTTTTGCCTCTTCAAAATCCGGCTGGTCAAAATAAAGATTTCCCAGGTTATTGTATAAAACACCATTTGCCGGATCGGCCGCAATCTGGTCTTTCATTTTTTCTAATTCTTCCTGGTTGCTCATAAGTGTGAAAGTTTATTTCGCATATTTTTTAAGAAAAATAAAATCAGGTTCGTGCAGTGGCACCGGACTTTGTGCTGAAGGAACCGCTATCTATTTGTTTTAATTCTGATTCCTTTCCCGGGCTGGCAGGTGCAGCATCGACAAATGAAGCATTAGAAAAATCCTTGAAGAGGGGTGTGTAATTGAATGCGGCACTTTCTATATTCTTGTCATCTGATATGGGATTTGCCGCAAGATCATTAATAAACCTCTCGGCCCCATCGCGTATATAAGGAATATCTTTATAAACTGTTTTTATTTCAATTGCCAGGTCAATGTCTTTTTTTTCTTCCAGTGTTTTCAACGCCATTTCGCCCTTTATCATCCGGCTTATCAGTTCATCCATTCCTTTCTCAAACCTGGTTACGGGATACTTTTTCTTAAATGCCAGCCATTTTCCCCGGCTCGGCTTTTCACGTAAATCCGCCCAGTCTCCGTCTTCCTGGTTCTTAAACTTAATATTTTTGCAAAAAAGAAAGCCATTTACATTACCCTGCAATACCGGCCTCGGTTCGGGAATACCGGCATCCTCAGTTCGCTTTAAGTCTGCTATTTCTTTGCACATCTGGATGTATATTTCACCAATAGTAACATAATCGCGTCCGGGTTCCGTGCCTTTTCCAATGGTGTTTAATAACGCCTCTGTAAAGTACGTCGGCTTTTGGGGTTCTTTGGGATTGAACTTTGCCACATTGTCTTTGCCTGCGGCAAATAAATAATAAATACCATTTTCAGTTTCAAGATCTGATTTTTCCTGGGGTAAGCTTTTCGAAATAAGTGAATCTGCATCGCCCTGGTTTTCCTTGCTTTGCGCGGCATAACAACAATCTAAAATTACGATCAGTTCTTTTGCGCCGAAGGCTTCCAGATAAGAGAACAACCTCCGTGAGTTAACTTACGTGATTTCATAATCACTTCTGATAGTATCTCTGGACGCAAAAAAAAGTTTAGTATCCTCGCCGGGTATTCCATGGCCACTATAATAAAAGATCAACCTATCGAAAAGGTCCTTCCCTAAAAAAGATTTCGTTTCGTGTTTTACCTTCAGTAAAATATCCTGTGATACCTCATCTTTAATTTCCACGAAGTGTTGTGGATCGTCAGGGATGCCGAAATAATTGGTGTCAAGAAAAACTTTTTTCAGCAATTCCATATTTTGTGCCACATTTGGAATGTCTTTTATCTCGCCACCCCAGCGGGGAAACGTTGAATTTCCGACCAGTATCACTTTTGTTCTTTTAACATCCATTGCCGGGATTTTTTATCACTAACCCTTCAGTTTGGTAACTATATCTACAACTTGCTCAGGCGAAAGCGTGTTGGCTGGTATGATCACGCCATTGGGCAAATGAATTCTCCTGTCGTGCTGTTCGGCCCATGTATTTAATAAAGTTACA
>JAHEZA010000610.1 GCA_023251335.1 Chitinophagaceae bacterium
AAATATTGTCCTGATCATCCTGGTAAAAAAAATAATTGGTGTTAGTGCTTAACCCATCTTTTCGAGTATAGTGAAAAATAGTATTATTTTTTTGCAATGCGATGCCTTCGTATCCTGTGCCCAGCCACAGCCATCCGCGGTTATCTTCATATATGCTTTTTATTTCGGCGTGCTGTACTGCCCGTTTGGTTCCGAATATATTTTCAAAATTGGCGCCTTGTTTCTTATATACTTTACCCCTGTTGGCTCCAAAAAATAATTGCCCTTTTTTATCCTGGAATATGCTAAAGAGTTCGGGAGCGATTGACTCATCCGATTGATAATTAAAAAATATCCGTTTTTTTTGATAGAGGAGATTGTCGTGCATCCCGATCCATAAATTATTTTCATTATCCACTAACAAGCATGAAATCCAAACGTTAAGATCTTCCGGAACCATACTGATTTTTTTAATCTCCCGGGTCGAAGTAAGAAGTTCAAAAATGCCGCCAGATGTTAATTGATAGATCTGGCCATTATGACTTAACAGGTTGCCGCTAACATGCCCATCGTTGTTATACACCTGCTTTGTTGTATTATTTTTAATCTCAAAAACGCCGCTGAATATCGTCGCGAAGAAAACAGTATCATTTTTTCCCTGCACCATTCCTGTTACCAGGTCATTACGATCTTCCTTCCAGGTGGATGACCATATTAGTGAAAGCTTTTTGTTGGTATATGAAAATACTTTTCCTTCTCCCGCAAAATAAATGTTCCCGCTTTCGCTGTTCATAATTTTATAAGCAGGATTACCATTTGACAGGGTTTTCCATTCGGCCAGGAGCGCAGACGTTATAGAAACCATTCCTTTTGAAAGCAGCGTTTCAATTATTGACAGGCTTAGATAAACAGGGCCATCTCCTGTTCCAATCCAAATGCTGTTGTCATCCAATAAATGAACACAATAAACGGCAATGGTTGATTCTTTAAAATTTGCAGAATACAATTTGTTATTCTTAAAATAGAAGAGCCCCCCGTCACCGGCTATCCAAATTAAGTTGCGCAGGGTATCTTCCTGTATGGAATAGACCTCTCCCGTAAAACGGCTTCCCGATTTTAAATAATTTGTGAAAGTAGTTCCATCAAAACGACTGACTCCCGCGGAGGATCCTACCCATATATATCCCTTGCTATCCTGCGCCAGGCTTGTTATTTCAGAGGATGGAAGGCCGTTCTGTGTGCCAAGTACTTTCGTTTGATAAGAATTTGTATCTGTTTTAAAATAAATCTTATCATTGCCCCAAAAGAAAGGATGTTGCTGGCCGGAGGCCGAAATGGCCGGCAGTAAACAAACAAATAGTATGTAAATAATTTTTTTCAAAAAAGTAAATAGGGTTAACCTTACAACATTGAAGCTAATGAAATTGAAAATTCTATTCAATAATTTTTGAGATAAGCTAAAAAGTTCTGGCAACAAAAGGGATAATTGGTTTTTGTACAAAAAATAAAATGATATTCGTATTTATTACTTACAACGAAATTGCATTTCAAACATTTATTTTGAAAAATAAAACCATAATGAGTCAAGTTCAATTAATGTTAGCTAATGGTTACAAAGACTTATTTAAAGGAATGCCTGTAAATAGAAATGGTCCGAATTTATTTGTTTACTACGCTTAAAAAATGCCAACCTGTAAAATCTTCTTACTTTTATTTTTTTAAAATTTTCATGTTGAAAAAATTATTTTTATTCTTGTTTTTTTATTCAGTTACATCTATTATGGTGGCTCAAAAAGTACCGGACTATTATACCCGGAAAAAAAGTTTTGATAAGGCGCTTCAAAAAATAGTGCACGATGTAAACCTGGATGGGACTTATGATGCCGGAGAAGACGGGATGCAAAAGATTTCTTTTGCTGTGATTGACCTGAACGATCGTAATCCAATAATCGGCGGTGTTAATATGGATTCTTTTATTTATCCTGCTTCGGTTTATAAAATGTATGTGGCTATGGAAATTTTGAAACAGGTAAGCGAAGGAAAATATTCTTTGTTTCAACCTTATGTAGTGCATGCGCCAAACGATGTGGATCGCACGACCGAAATTAGTTGGGACCCGCGTCCATTGCTGAAAGACGGGGACAGCGTTACGGTGGATTATTTATTAGACCTGATGATTACGCGAAGCGATAACTCCGCGGCCAATTGTATGATTGATATTGCCGGCAGAAAAAATATCAATGAAACCATGCATGACAACGGCTGGTATGGAAGTGAAGTAACCCGTAAGTTTTTAAGCAGAAAATTGGAAGAC
>JAHEZA010000611.1 GCA_023251335.1 Chitinophagaceae bacterium
AAATGTGTTCTGATATGTGATGATGATAATTCTATTCTGGATGTTTGCCGATTGATACTCCATGAGGAGTATCGTGTAGTAACGATCACAACCTGTGAAAATATTATCGAAAATATCAATACCATAAAACCTGACATCGTTTTGATGGATGTGATGATGCCGGGAGAAGGCGCCACGGCGGCTAAACTGATACATCAGACGTCGGAAACCAGGCAAATTCCGGTTATCCTTTTTTCGGCTCTTTCAAATATTAAAGAAATAAACAAGATAGCAAGGGCTACTGCTATACTCGAAAAGCCATTTGATTTACAGGTTTTATTAGAAACTGTACGGGAACACATTCTGTAGTATATTCTGTTCCAGGCAAAGCAGCAGACAAACAAATTCCACAACTTTTTATTTACATACAACAGGCTATATATTTTTTTAAGATTCGGTTTCAATAGCTAGCTTTTCCTATCACTATTTGCGTGTTCGTCAATACTATGAGATGTAATTAAACTATTTTCATTCTTCGCCTTCTGTTTAAGACGGGCATAATATTTTCGTAAAACTGTAAGTTCTTCTTCACTGAGATCTTCAACATCTACCAGCCTGTTGCTTGAAACATCGCTGGCTGCAAGAAGTTCATTCAATTTCAAATGAACGGCAACCGAATCCTTATTTTGCGCCTTCTGTATAAGAAAAACCATCAGGAAAGTGATAATTGTTGTACCGGTATTTATTACTAATTGCCAGGTTTCGGAATAGTTAAAAAAAGGACCCGTCACAGCCCACACCATGATAAGCGTAAAACTGATGATGATTGCTGGTGTGCTGCCTGATGCTGTTGTAGCCTTCGCTGCCATTTTTTCAAAGAAGCCGGCTTCCCTTTTGTTATGCTTTGTATTTTTTTTCATTGTTATTTTCTTTTTAAAAATTATTAAATATTAAAATTAATCGTTGCCCTTAATAAATTACAATTGGACATTTTTGTGCCTGAATTTTAGTCGGTAGAAAATTAAAATAGTTCTGGATAAAACTTAGCGTGATTTATTTGTAAATCGAAATTTGAAAAAATAATAAAATATTAAAAAAAGACACCTAATTCTATTAAAGCGAATTAGGTGTCTTGCGAATTAGCTGCTCTTTTTCTTTCCGTGGGAATGTTCTCCTCCCCTTTTAGATGCTCCGGGAGAATTGGCGATTTTAGCAGCCCTTTCTTTGCTCATTCCCTTGTCACGCAAGGCTTCATATTTATCATCATCCTTTACGTGTTTGTGATTTTTTTCTGCCATAGCTATAGATATTTAATTTGTTTTATCCGTTACAATTATTTTGCCAGTTTAAAAATAATCATGAAGTAATAAAGTGAAGGCTAAAGGCCGACGCAACTGGCAATTTTCAAAAGGCCAAAGTTTTATTTGTTTTTTTTCAAGGCATTAAAAACAAGTCGGATAGCCTGATCCGTGAAATCCATTTGTACATCAAGCGGTTCTTCACAACGGGTGTTAATTTTTTTCGAAGTTACGATTGTGTGTCCTTTTGCAATAGCTACATAAGCAAACAACTGTTTAATATTTTTTTCGGGTACCGGGCTGGCATATCCTGTTATACCGATTCCAAAATCAGATTTGAAAAAATCACAAACCCCTGCGGCTAACTGCTCTGATACCTTTTTTGAAACGCAATTAGTTGCTATAGCATGAATGGGTTCCACCAGGAGGTGCCTGCATTTTTGACCAATATTGTAAGCAGTGATGCCACCCTGAAAAAACAAGGTAGCATTTTCAGCAAGTGAAAAAGCCACTTGCAGATTTCCGGAGGTAACACTTTCCGCCACGGCGATAGTGGCTTCCATTTGCAGGAGCAATTTCCCTGCCCTGTTAATTTGATCAATATTATGTACCATAGTTTACTTATTGAGAGAACGCAAATTTTTACTACCTGGAATCCCCTTTAGGAAACATAACTTTTTCCGGCTGCTGCAGAAGCGCTGAAATAGCCTGCTTTATTATCCGGGTACGCGTAGCCGTTGCTTTTTTGGGTTCTACCAGGTAAGTTACCAACGCTTCAACCCATGTGTTTGAATTGGTGCGAAAACTAACAAAAGGGTATTCTTTAATTTCCAATTCATCTACCGGTGTTTCCGATATCAGTTCTTTTAAAATTTGAATTTTTTCAGCCATTTCAGGATCCAGTTCCGCGCGCGTTGTTTCCTTCAAAACAGTCTCTACAAAATTAAAGTCGCTTCCATCAGCTATATAAAAGGAAATTTCATTCGATATATATGGAAATTTGGGCCACGAA
>JAHEZA010000612.1 GCA_023251335.1 Chitinophagaceae bacterium
AAACAAAATTTTCCTGAGCCGCTACCAATATCCAACACCTTTACATCCGGCGATACCGCTAAAAAAGCGGCGGATTTTCTTGCAACCTCAAGCTGTGTCCAATGTTTTTCTGCTACCTCCTGTATAGGTTTGGGATATAGCGAATTAAAAATTTTATCAGAGGCAAACCAGTTCTTCATTTAAGAAAGTATGAGCTTATAAATATTATTTAACTGTTAATAAGTAAGTCTCAAAAACGCAGTAGACAAACAAATATTAAAGATTATTAATTGCTGATTTTCTAATTACTAATTACATCTTCTCACTCAACTCCAGCCAGCGCAGCTCTTTTTTATCCAGAAGTAAAATGATGTCACTTATCCTTTCTGAAATTTCCTGCAACTTTTCAAAATCACTTGCACCATTGTTCAATTTTACTTCCAGCAATTGTTTTTCTTTTTCCAGGTGCGGAATTTCTTTTTCTAATTTTTCAAATTCTGTTTTTTCTTTAAAAGAGAGTTTGCCATCAACTTTTGACTTTGAGGTTTCAGTTTTGAGGATTTCGGCTTCTACCTTCTGCTTTCCGCTTTCCGCCTTTACCGGTTTATTTTCTTCCAATTGTTTCCATATCCTGTATTGGGAATAATTTCCGGGAAAATCTTTTATCTCTCCATTACCTTCAAAAGCAAAAAGATGATCTACAAGACGATCCATAAAATACCTGTCGTGGCTTACGATTAATATGCATCCGGGAAAATCCTGCAAAAATTCTTCGAGTGTTCTTAACGTCTGTAAATCCAGGTCATTGGTGGGCTCATCCAAAACCAAAAAATTCGGATTTTTAAAAAGAATGCTCAGCAGGTGCAATCTTCTTTTTTCGCCACCACTTAGTTTGCTCAACGGCGTAAATTGTTGTTGCGCGGTAAAGCCAAATTTCTCCATGAATTGCGAAGCGCTAATCTTACTACCGTCAGCTAAAGGAAAAAATTCTGCGAAATCTTTTACAAATTCTATGGCTCTTTTATCTTCTTTATATTGCAAGCCTTCCTGAGAAAAATTTCCAAAAACAATCGTATCTCCGTGATTTATTTTTCCGCTATCTGGAGGCACAAGATCAAGGGCTACTTTTAAAAAGGTCGATTTGCCGGTTCCATTTTTCCCAACAATGCCTACTCGTTCGCCTTTTTTGAAAGTATAATCAAATCCCTTGATAATCACTTTATCACCATAGGACTTATATACTTTTTTCATTTCCAAAACCTTCCCGCCCATGCGCGTCATTTTTACCTGTAGCGAAACTTCTGCCACTTCCTTTTTCTGACTTACTCTTTCTTCAACCTCTACAAAGGCATCCTGGCGGCTTTTTGATTTCGTTGTCCTGGCCTTTGGCTGTTTACGCATCCATTCCAGTTCTTTTCTGAAAATATTTTTGTCTTTTAGTAGTTCACTTTGTTGTATTTCGTGTCTCAGCGCTTTTTGTTCCAAAAAATAATCATAATCACCTTTGTAAACATAAATTTTTTCCTCATCCAGTTCTACAATTTCGTTGCAAACCGCATCAAGAAAATAACGATCGTGTGTAACTAATAAGAGCGTGCTTTTATTACTGCTCAAAAAGTTTTCCAGCCATTCTATCATTTCCACATCCAGGTGGTTCGTGGGTTCATCAAGGATTAGTAAACATTTTCCTTCGTGCATTTGGGACTCAATCAACGCCTGCGCCAGCGCCACTCTTTTACGTTGTCCACCGCTTAAATTTTTTACCGGTTCATTAAGGTGATGCAAATTTAATTTCCCCAGAATTTGTTTTAGGTCGCTCTCAAAAGTCCAGGCATTGGCTTCGGTGATTTCTGTTACCAGTTCGCTTATCCTGTCTTCATCATGATTTTCTTCTTCCAAAAGCATTTCGTATTCCTGGACCAGGCGCACTACCGGATTGTCAAGATTTAAAATATTATCCCAAATTGTCTTTTCGTTCTCAAAGGCCGTGTCCTGCTGCAGCATGATCACTTTTACATCTTTATGAACCCAGACTGTTCCGGAATCCGATGTTTCCTGCCCCGCAATTATTTTGAGCAGCGTGGATTTTCCGCTGCCGTTCCTTGCCACAAAGGCAATTTTGTCTCCTTCTTCTATATGAAAGCTGATGTTTTTAAAAAGAGTTCTTATTCCGAATGACTTACTTAAATTTTCTACTGAGGCATAGTGCATAGAGTGCAAAGGTAAAGCGGAAATAGGTTTGTTAGTTAAATGGGGTATTGGTTAACTGGTTAAATTGGTTAATTAGTTGTTGGTTAATTGGGCATGGT
>JAHEZA010000613.1 GCA_023251335.1 Chitinophagaceae bacterium
ATTTTATCTACTATTTTTTGAGGAATACCATTTCCATTATCACTAACGGTAATGAACACCTGATTTTCAGATTTCTTTGTTGTCACCGAAACTGTTGGTTCGTACGAATATCCTGCTGAGCCTGTCGAAGCGCGACTTCGCTCAGTTACTGCGTAAAAAGCATTGTTATATACATTCAGCAATACCCTTCCAATATCCTGCGGAATGATATTTATTTTCCCGATTGTTTCATCAAAATCAGTTTTCATTATTGCATTAAAGTCTTTATCCTTTGCTCTCAGTCCATGATAACTCAATCTTAAATAGTCATCAGCCAAGGCATTAATATCTGTTAACTCTTTTACCCCGGCACTGCTTCTAGAATGTTGCAACATTCCTTTTACAATATCACCTGCTCGTTTGCCATGATGATTTATTTTTTCTGAATTATCTATTACATCATTTGCAATTACTTTTGCTTCTTCTGTATTTCCTTTATCCATTTCATCCTTCATTTCAATAAGCAACTCTTTGTTGACATCAGAAAAATTATTGACGAAGTTTAACGGATTTTGTATTTCATGCGCAATGCCTGCTGTCAATTCGCCCAAAGAAGCCATTTTTTCTGATTGAATAAGTTGTGACTGTGTGGATTTTAATTCCTTCAACGTTTTTTCCAAAACTATTTTGGCTTTCTTTTCCTTTTTATTATTACGATACAGAATAAGACCTACCAAAGAAAGGATAACAAGTCCTCCAATCATACTATATGTTCTGATTTTGCTCTTGGTTTGGATTTTCTCTTCCTCCAGTTTTTCCAACTTTGCCTGCTCATCTACAACAACGTCCTGAAATGCAAGAAGATTTTTTCGTTCTTCTACACTTAGACTATCACTTAGTGATTTAGCCAATTTTAAATACGCGGTAGCACTATCGGTTTTGTCCAGGCGATCAAAATAGGAAGCAAGGAGATTGTAGGCATCTCTTTTCCACGCCGGGTCTTTACGCTTTTCAAAAATTTTCAAGCTTTCTTTTGCATAATACAAAGCGGAGTCAATTTTATTTAAATTCGCATATACACGACTTAATGAAATAGATCCCAGCCCCCTGTGGACATAATCATTTGTCTCATTTAAAAGCGCCATTGCCTGTAACATCGTATTAACGGCTAATCCGGAATTTCCCATCCTTTCATAGGTTTCGCCCAGGTATATCATTGAACGGCCTATTTGGGGATCATCCAAATCTGAAAATATTAGTTGCGCTTTTTTGATAAATATGAGTGCAGAATCTAATTTCCCGTCATTCATATAAGCAATACCCATGTGAAAAATTATAGATGCAACCTGCCCTCTGTCCCCGGATGCATTTGCATATTTTTCGGCTTCCCGATAATTCTTAAATTGGTTTTTTATGTTATCACTCCAGTTTCCGGTATACGCATTTAGCAATCCTATAAAATCGTAGCTTCTGCTCAGCTCGAGCATTCGTGCATTCGCCGGGCTTTGGCCCGGCGACAAACGCCAAATAGTTTTTTCAAAAGAGGGGTCCTTTGCAATATTTATCGCTTTTAAATAGAATTCCAACGACTTTGAAAACCTTTCCTGTTGCATCATGATAATCCCCATTGCGTTCAATATAGAAGCTTCGTTCAATTTTAGATTTAATCTGGCAGCAATGGGCAACGCTTTTTCAAGATAAAAACTTGAGCTATCGCGGTCTTCAAGAAGATAATGGGATCCGAGGTTACTATAGACTTCCATTCGGACAGTATCGTTTGGTGCTGCGGATAGCGATCTGTACAAACTATTCAAATATAAATTTTTTTGTTGCCCGGCAATTAATGTTGGCAACAAGCATAGTAAAATCACTTTTAAAAAGATTCTCATTTTTTTTATTTAGTTCGTAATTTAATAATAAACTCACTCCCTTCATCTTCCTTACTTTCCACTTTTATTTCACCTCCATGCGCTTTAATAATATCATAGCTTAAACTCAAACCCAGACCGGTTCCTTCGCCTGTTGGTTTTGTGGTAAAAAACGGTTGAAAAATTTTATCTACAATGTTTGGAGAAATACCATTTCCATTGTCGCTTACTTTTATCTCAACCTCGTCATTTACTTTTTTTGTTGTTACAGTAACGGTTGGTTCGTAAAAAATAAGATTTTTGTTTTTTTGTTCATTTACTGCACTTCGGCTTCGCTCAGTACAGGCATAAAATGCGTTGTTGAAAAGATTCAATAGTACCCTGCCGATGTCTTGTGGAATGATATTTATTTTTCCGATTGTTTCATCAAAATCAGTT
>JAHEZA010000138.1 GCA_023251335.1 Chitinophagaceae bacterium
TCAAAAAATATATTTTATCATAAATATTTCATTTAATATTTTTAAAAATATATTGTTATGCGTGGCTATGACCATGAAAGCCGAAAAATCCGTAAATTACCCTGCTAATAAACGGGATCATTTCCCTGATTTGGGCGATGACTTTTTGATTCATGCAAAAAATTAACTACCATACTTAATGCTGCTACTACAAATTAAAGGTTTGGGTATTACAGGAATCATGGTGATTGGCACCATAGGAATGTTTTTCATGGCCATCGCTATCGTATCAATCATCGTTTTTCATCAGCGCAAAGTTATTCTGTTTAATAAGCAAATTCAAAAGATGGAAGAGGAACGCCAGCAGTTATTGCTACGGGCTTCTATACAATCGCAGGAAGAAGAAAGGCAACGTTTGGCTGCTGATCTTCATGACGATGCGGGCCCGCTTCTGGCTACCGCAAGACTTTATCTAAATGAAAATTTGATACACCAGGAACCCGCTGTACAACTTCAATCAATTTTTAGTTCGAAACAAATTATTGACGATACTATTCAATTAATCCGGAATATTTCGCACAGCTTATTGCCTCCTACTTTGAAAAATTTTGGACTGGAAGCAGCCATTAAAGATCAGTTTGAAAGAATAAACGGTTCAGGTGTTGTTAATGCAAGCGTACGCTTTCATGATAACCGGGAACGACTGAGCGATGAACAAGAATTATTTGTTTTCCGAATTTTGCAGGAATTAATAGCTAATATTCTCAAACATAGTAATGCTGCGTTTATACATCTTACTCAAAATGCAAAGGAAAAAAAAGTCTATTTTCGCGTTCATCATGATGGGAAAGGGATTCTCCAAAATGATTTTGAAAAATTAGAATATCATTCTACGGGTTTGGGTTTAAAAAATATACAAAGTAGAGTGAGAGTGTTAAATGGAAAAATACTTTTCGAAATAGATAACACGCGTACTTATTATAAAATCACACTCGAAGTTCCGAGATGAATTAAATATGTAAATAAATTGTTGTGATAAAGACAATTTTCGCCTATCTTTTGCTCCAAAGCTTTTAATATATGACCCCTGAGATAATTAGAGTAGCCATAGCGGATGATCATAAAATTTTCAGGAAAGGAGTTATTCTTTCGTTAAAGACCTATCATAATATTAAGTTTATATTTGAAGCTGAAAACGGCGAAGAACTCATAAAGGGAATTGAAAATGAACAGCCGGATATCGTATTGCTAGATCTCAAAATGCCGGTAAAAGATGGCATAGAAACTACAAAATATCTTAATAAACATTTCCCAAAGGTTAGAATTTTGATACTAACCATGTTTGAAGATGAACGTTTCGTAGGCCACTTGATGGATACGGGAGCCAATGGATATTTGCTAAAAAGCACTGAACCAGCGGAAATCAAACAAGGTATTATGGACGTAATGAGTACGGGCTTTTATCTAAATAATTTTGTAAACCGTGTGCTTATTAAAAAAAATTACTCGAAACAAAAGTTCAACCCCAGCCTAAATACAGAGATTGTAATAAGCGAAAGGGAAAAGGAAGTTTTATCATTAGTTTGCATGGAATTTACCGCTCAGGAGATAGCTCAAAAAATGAACATAAGCGCCCGCACAGTAGAGGCAATTAAAGATCGGCTAATGCAAAGATTTGAAGTTAAAAATTCAGTAGGTCTTGTATTTTTTGCAATGAAGAATTCACTGATAGACTAAAAATAATCATAGGAGCGGACATTTTCAGATAAGCATTTCGGGTATATCTCCCTCAATAATAAGTTTGCCAACTGTCGCATTTCTAATCTCGTCAACCGTTACTCCGGGTGCTTTTTCCAGTAAAACAAATCCCCTTTCAGTTATTTCAATAACAGCCAGGTTGGTCACTATTTTTTTGACACATTTAATTCCGGTTAATGGCAACTTACATTGAGATAATAATTTCGATTCGCCTTTTGAATTCGTGTGCATCATGGCCACAATTATATTTTTTGCACTTGCCACCAAATCCATAGCGCCGCCCATTCCTTTTACTAATTTACCGGGAATTTTCCAACTCGCTATATCGCCAGCATCGCTCACCTCCATAGCGCCTAATACTGTGAGATCCACTTTTCCAGCCCGAATCATACCGAAACTTACGGCGCTGTCAAAAAAAGCTGAACCTGGTAAAGTAGTTATAGTTTGTTTTCCAGCATTGATTAAGTCGGCATCTTCTTTTCCTTTTAATGGAAAAGGTCCCATGCCCAATAAGCCATTTTCTGATTGTAAGGTTACCGTTATCCCATCGGGAATGTAATTTGCCACAAGCGTAGGAATACCTATACCAAGATTTACGTAATATCCGTCTTTTAATTCCCGGGCTATTCGCTGCGCTATTTGGTTTTTATCTAACATGGGTCAGTGTAATAACAGGTCATGACTTAATCATCTAATTTCTCACTGTTCTCTGTTCAATTCTTTTTTCGTAATTAGTTCCCTGGAAAATCCGATGAACATAAATCCCAGGTGTATGAATTTCATTAGGATCAAGTTCGCCCGGTTCCACTAATTCTTCCACTTCCGCAATAGTAATGTTTCCCGCCATTGCCATTAAAGGATTAAAATTTCTGGCCGTTCCTCTATAAATTAAATTCCCAAATCGATCTCCCTTCCAGGCCTTTACCAAAGCAAAATCCGCTTCAAAAGCATATTCTAATAGATATTCTTTACCATGAAAGATGCGCGATTCCTTTCCTTCTGCTACTTCTGTTCCAACACCCGCAGGGGTGAAAATTGCGGGCATTCCATACCCCGAAGCCATACAGCGTGAGGCAAGCGTTCCCTGCGGTATCAACTCCACTTCAAGTTCTCCGCTTAAAAGTTGCCTTTCAAACTCTTCGTTTTCCCCAACATAGGAGGCTATCATTTTTTTTAATTGTTTCTTTTTCAACAACAACCCTATCCCAAAATCATCTACTCCCGCATTGTTAGAAATGCAGGTAAGTTCGTTCACTCCCTTTTTTTCTAAGGCTGAAATACAATTCTCAGGAATACCACAAAGCCCAAAGCCACCAAGCATAATTATATCACCATTAGTAATATCATGTATTGCTTCTTCAGCGTTGTTATAAACTTTGTTCATTTAGAATAATGATTCATTTCATTTAATGTTCTAAAAGTTCTCTTTTAAGTTGTAATGTATTTTCCCTTTGCTTTTGGGCATACAGACTATCAAAGATAACTTTTAATTCTAAAGGATGTTTTACATACCAGTTATAGCTTTTATTAAACTGAGCGGAATCTGTTTTATGGATTTCAAAAGTTTTCTTAGTCAGTTCCTTTGTTTGAATCGCTATATCTATTGTGGAATCCTTAAATGACATTTCATTAGCCAGCGTTTGAGATCTCATTACATCCCATAAAATGCTTTTCATCTTTTCGGGCTTTATAATGTCTGAAGGCATAGTGTCTTTCGAATAACACGAGAAAAACATTATCGAAATGATGCAGTAAATAAACTTAATTTTCATTTTAATTGTTCCTGGTATTTGTTCGCCGAAGACGCGTCAATCCGGGTTAAATAATTCAAAGCTTTTGACTTGTCAGCCTGGTTGGCTTTCGAAAAAATTGAGATTAATTCCTGCGATTTTGCCTGGAAGAAAAATTGCAGGATCATGGTATTCGGGTTTTCTGCATTGAATGTATTTAGCATGCTCAACACATTTAAAATCTGGCTTCGTGCTTTAGCTTCCTGGTCGTATAAATTATCCATTCCCTGGCGATAATAATCGTAAATAGCATCGTGGAAAATATTGTATTTTGTATTTAATACATTTTCTGCAAGCCAATACCGGTTCCTCGTACCGTCAAAAGCCTTCCAGCCAGCAATGCTTCGGCCTTCGGGGGCATTGTTTACTATATTCTGAGCTTTTTGAAAATAATTATTTCCGCCTCGTTGTGAAAATGAATCAAAATCAAATCCCAGGATCATATCAATCCAATAGGCAAATATTGCGGTAAGATTCGATTCGGTCGCGTCCGTGCCGGAGACTCTTGATTCATTAAAATCCAGTTGTTGAAATTCAACATACTTAAAAATAATGTCATTATCCAGGTAGTTAATCATTGGGGAAGAATAGGAAGAATTAAAAACCGGCCGTGCCGATTGAATGGTCAACGACCCTTTATAAACGTTGGGATCACCCCCGGGCTGAAGATTTAATAAAAAACTGCATTCAATCTTTTCGTTGGTATTAAAATTGTCAGTGCTCCACTTCCTGGTATTCACAAAATCATTGAGTGCAGTTTGCAAGGTTTGAAATGTCTTTTTATCTACATTGCTGCCCACTTGATTGCTTAAAACAGTTACCCTGGCGCGCAATTGGGCGGTGCTGAAAAGAGTGCAAAAACAAAATAAAAAAAACAGCAAAAATTTATTCATTTCTGTATTGGATGATGGTGTTTACGATATCGGTGGCAACTTGCTTTTTTGTTTTAGCAGGAAATTGATATTCCTTATTATTCTTATCAAAAATAGTGATTTTGTTGGTATCGTATCCAAAGCCCGCCCTTTCATCTTTCAGTGAATTCAATATAATCATATCTGCATTCTTCGCTTTTAATTTTTCGATGGCGTTTGCCTTTTCATTGTTAGTTTCTAAAGCAAACCCTACGACGGTCTGGTTCTTTGCTTTTGATTGACCCGATTTTAAAAGTATATCTTTTGTCCTTACCAATTCAAGTGTAATTCCTTCTCCGGATTTTTTTATCTTTTCAACCGCTTTCTTTTTGGGTGTAAAATCGGCTACGGCAGCAGCCATAATAATAATATCATAAGAGTCAAATTGCTGCATACATGCTTCATACATCTCGTCCGCCGAAACGACCTTTTTTGTATTTATTCCACTGCTAATCTGTATATCTGATGGACCTATTACCAGTTGAACATTCGCTCCTCTCTTAAATAGTTCTTCTGCAATCGCAGCTCCCATTTTACCACTTGAATGATTACCTATAAATCTGACAGGATCGATTGCTTCATAAGTAGGGCCGGCAGTTACCAATGCGTTGATCCCTTTGAGACTGGTATCTTTAGAAAAGTAATCTCCCAAAAAATCCATTATTTCTTCCGGCTCCATCATTCTCCCTTCTCCTGTCAACCCGCTTGCTAATTCTCCATTGTTGACTGCGAGAAATTCATTGCCTTGTTTTTTTAAAACTTCTATATTTTGTTTTGTTGCCGGATGAAGCCACATATCTTCATCCATCGCCGGCGCTATTACCACCGCGCATTTTGATGAAAGATAAACCGCCAGCAATAAATTATCGCAGATTCCATTGGCCATTTTCGCTATTGTATTGCAGGAAGCTGGCGCAATCAACATCACATCGGCCCAACGGCCGAGCATTACATGATTGGCCCACGATCCTTCATCAAATAAATCGGTAAGTACTTTATTTTTCGAAAGTGTGGAAAATGTAAGTGGCGTTACAAAATCTTTTGCGCTTTCCGTCATAATTACCTTTACTTCAGCGCCGGCTTTTGCCAGTAGACGAACCAATATCACTGATTTATACGCAGCAATACTTCCTGTAACACATAGCAAAATTTTTTTTCCTTTAAGCACACCAATAAATTTATTTATCTTAATTAAATTTCAAAATTGAGACAAATTTATAGCAATTATCTGACCTCCTTCTATTACATCAACGATTGCTTCTGCTACAGCGAATAAAATGCCCGGCTACTGAAACGAAATTCCGATAACATTTTCGCTTTGACTTAAATTATAAAAACAGAAATCCCGAATAAATGTTGATTTACTATAAATTCAAAAATAAAAAAAGCCCACCTTTAAGTGGGCAAACTCTGAAATAAAAAAACCGTAAACTTTTTATTTTTTATTGTCCTTATATCTCATATCTGGTGTGCCATCTTTCTTCTTTGGTCCTGTTGTAGTAGTACTCGTTTTATTTTCCTTATACCTTTTGTCAGGGGTGCCGTCAGCTTTAGCATGAGTTGTAGAAGGACTAACTGCAGGTTTAACGGCTGATGATTTACTTTTCGCAGAGACACCAGTGGTTGCTTTGCCCGTTGTAGATTTACTTGTGGCCGTTGCTTTGTGGTTGGTAGCATGAGTAGCTGAAGTGCTCGTAGTGGCTGTAGCTTTTTTCTCAGGCGTTTTTGCCTGCGCATTTGCAAAAGAAAACGATCCTGCAAAAAGCAGAATCGCAAGGATAATTTTTTTCATGTTTTTATTTTTAAATTTTAAGACCTAAATATAATATTTCCGAAAGCACATTTCAGGTTTTGCAATTGTTAAAAACATTTAATTCGAAAAAAATTACAATAGTATGATTGAGATAGGTTCCAGTTGTAAAGGTTGCGCTTCATGACTCGTGCGCAAAGTTTAGTCATTGAAAGATTGGAATTTGAAATTCAAAAAATATTCTCCAAGGTTCGTGAAGGTTAGGTTTCATTTTTTTCTTCTGCTTTCCGCCCTTGCCTTCCGATTACTTCAGGCTGTTGATTATTTCAGCGAATTCATCGGCTTTAAGCGATGCGCCACCTACAAGCCCTCCATCAACATCGGGTTTTCCAAAAATCTCTTTGGCATTACTGGCTTTTACACTACCACCGTAAAGAATAGAAATAGTGTCGGCAACTTCTTTCCCATATTTTTTTGTAAAAACATTTCTAATGTGTGCATGCATTTCCTGGGCTTGTTCGGCGCTTGCTGTTTTTCCCGTACCAATTGCCCAAATTGGCTCGTAGGCTATTATAAAATTTTCCATAGCAGACGATTCAAGATGAAAAAGGCTTTCCTG
>JAHEZA010000139.1 GCA_023251335.1 Chitinophagaceae bacterium
CTTCCATTTCCTAAATTAATAACCTCATATTTCACAGATAAAAATGTACCTTTAAAATTGGTTTAGAATGCTCAATTACAACCGAAAAAGCTTTTTTATGCGTGGAGTAAATAAAGTAATGCTAATTGGAAATCTCGGGAAAGATCCCGAAATTTTATATCTCGAAGGGAATATTCCGGTTTCCAAATTTCCCTTAGCCACTACAGAAACTTTTAAAGATAAAAATGGCAAATTGATATCTCAAACAGAATGGCATAATATAGTGCTGTGGCGAGGCTTGGCAGAGCTATCACAAAAATACCTGCACAAGAGTAGCCTTGTTTATATAGAAGGTCGTCTCAAAACAAGATATTGGGAAGATAAGGAACATCATAAAAAAGTGGCGACTGAAATAGTTGCTGATAGTCTGATTATGCTTGACAAACGTGCCGATTCGCAAATAGAAGAAGATCATCATGTATCGCCGCCCGATGACGAAAAATCTTCAGATACCGGAATAAATGAGAGTGCGGAATAAAATAAAAATACAACATTCATAAAAATTCCTATTTTTAATTAAATCTTTCAAGATTGGATTATCATTCGGTCATTCAAAATAATTATCAACTGCTAACGATTATAGCTATTACGCCGGCGGAAACCACATTCCTGGTTTTTATCCTTCTGGTTCTTTTTGTATTATCCTTTCTTTTTTCCGGATCAGAAATGGCATTTTTTTCATTGACATCGAAAGATATAAATGTGCTCAAAACCAGGCAGCAACCGGCTTACAAGAGAATCGTTTCGCTTCTGGAACATCCAAAAACACTGCTTTTCTCCCTTCTTATCGCTAATATTCTTGTCAACATCGGGATTATACTCATTTCAAATGCATTGATGAACGCATGGATTGATTCGATGGGATTTCATTTTCTTTTGAATTTTCTAATCAAGATAATTTTAATTACCGGTGTCTTATTTTTGTTTGGGGAAATACTGCCAAAAGTTTGGGCCATACATCACAAGATATGGTTTGCCTCAACCGCATCTATGACAGTGGATATCTTCAACAGTATTTTTTCTAAAATAAGTAGCAGGCTTGTAGCTGTTGACAGTTCGATAGAAAAAAACTCAGGAACAAATATTGACAGATCCAATAATAGCCAAATAGATTCTGCAATAGATTCTTTGCCTGATAATGAGGCTTCAAATGAAGAAAAACAAATTTTAAAAGGAATCAGGAAATTCAGCAATACTACAGTCAGGCAAACAATGCGTACACGCCTTGATGTTAGTGGGATTGAATTCAACACTTCATTCAGCAACATAATAAAAAAGATCAAGGAAATATCTTATTCCCGCTTACCCGTTTATAAAAATGATCTCGATGAAATAGCAGGTATGCTGCATACCAAGGATTTGTTATCCCACTTGCAGGAAGCTGAATTTGATTGGCATCCTTTGATGCGTCCGGTTTTTTATATTCACGAGCAAAAATTGATAGAAGACCTTCTTCAGGATTTCAGGAGCAAGCGTATTCATATCGCAGTGGTTGTTGATGAGTTCGGCGGCACATCAGGTATTATAACACTTGAGGATATCATGGAAGAAATAATCGGCGATATACAGGACGAATTTGACGATGAGCAAAGCAACAACAAAAAGATTGATGATAATAATTATGTCTTTGAAGGAAAAACGATGATCAATGATGTTTGCAAAGCGTTGAATATACCCGCTCATACTTTCGATCGGCTTCGCGGAGAAAGCGATTCACTGGCTGGTCTCATTTTGGAAATTGCAGGCGAGTTTCCAAAAGTAAATGAGCAATTTGAGACGAGTAATTATATTTTCACGCCATTGGAAATTAATAAGAATCGGATTGAAAAAGTAAAGATTACGTTGAAATCAAAAGAAGGAAAATGAATCGCTCTATTTTAAAAAATTACTGGTTAATGCACCGTATATTTTATTTTATTTTTATTCTATTAGTGGCAAGTTGCAATTCCATCTACACGCCAAAAAAAGAAGGGTATTATAAAATTAATTTTCCTTCAAAAGATTATGCTGTTTTTAATGATTCTTCTTATCCTTATACTTTTGAGTATCCGGTATATGCAAAAATCTCAAAGGACTCTTCCTATTTTAACGATGGTGCTAAAAATCCCTATTGGATAAATATTGATTTTCCGTCCTTCAATGGCACCATATTTATTAGCTATAAAAATATCGGTGGAACCTCAACCTATAAAATAAAAAATCCCGACGGTAGCTACCGCGATTCTATTGGAAAAAATATTTTTGAGAATCTGGTAAATGACTCCTATAAACTTACTTACAAAAATGATGTAAAAGCATACTCAATCAATGATAGCATAATGCACACGCCCAACAACGTAACCGGCGTTTTTTTTACCCTTGCCGGAAATGTAGCAACGGCGAAACAGTTTTTTTTGACTGATACGCTTCATCATTTTTTACGAGGGGCTCTTTACTTTGATGCCACACCAAATGAAGATTCACTACGCCCTGTAAATGCCTTTTTGCAGCAAGATATGAAACACCTTATCAATACGTTGAAATGGAAATAATTTCTTTCAGCGATCGGTTTAGTTTGACTCTTTCTTAATGGCGCTTTAGGTGATTATGAATTGATGAATACCGAATTTTATTCCACTTGATAGTAAATCAACTTTTATTCAGGATTCTTAATTTAATTGAAAGTTTGAGTTACTATGTAACGTGGCATCCTTATGTATTTTTAATTCCCATTTCCATGCTGTATCCATCATTTCGTCTAAAGAATATTTGTGATGCCAGCTCAATTTTTCCTTTGCCAAAACATTATCAGCGTAAATAGCCATAACATCCCCTGACCTGCGTGGCCCTATTTTATAATTGAACTTTTTACCACTTACTTTTTCAAAAGCCCGGATAGCTTCCAGAACCGAAACACCATCGCCTGTTCCAAGATTAAACACTTCGCATTTCTGTTGACTTTTGTTTTCAATCAAATATTGTAACGCTAATGTATGAGCATGCGCAATATCACAAACATGAATGTAATCACGAATGCAGGAACCATCTCTCGTAGGGTAATCATTTCCGTGAACGGTTAATTCTTTTATCTTCCCGATAGCTGTCTGTGTAATAGCGGGCACCAGGTTTTGAGGTTTTCCCAAGGGCAGTTCGCCAATCAATGAGGAAGGATGTGCGCCGACAGGATTAAAATATCTTAAAAGAATACTTTTTAAATCACCCGCATTGGTAATGTTTTTTACAATCTCTTCACCCATTTGCTTGGTAGCACCGTATGGCGACTCCGCAGATTTGGTTTTAGATGTTTCGGTTACCGGAATTGTATCAGGACTGCCATAAACCGTGCAGGAGGAGGAGAAAATAAAATGAGGTATCTTAAACTCCACCGCACATTTAAGTATATTAATAAGAGAAAACAAATTATTTTCAAAATACATTAATGGCTGCCCCACAGACTCACCGACGGCTTTATATGCAGCAAAATGAATGATACCTTCTATATCAGTATTTTCCTGGAACACTGCATATGTTTCATCAAAATTGCAGAGGTCAACTTTGTAATTTTTTACTTTTACGCCGGTAATTTCTTGTATCCCTGAAAGCAGTACTGTTGTGGATCGTGAATTGTTATCAATACATATTGTGCTAAATCCATTTTCAATCAGATCTATAATAGTATGCGACCCTATGTATCCGCAGCCGCCTGTAACTAAAATTTTACCCATATTTAAATGTAAGATAAATCGATGAAAAATATTTAAAATTGACTATTCTGTTCAGCTAATGAAATGTATTATATAGTATACAGCCGCGGCTACAACCGCACTTACCGGAATAGTGAGTATCCATGCCCAAAGCAGATTGATGGTAACACCCCAGCGAACAGCAGACAAACGTTTGGTAGCACCCACACCTACAATCGCTCCTGTAAGCGTATGTGTGGTGCTCACCGGAATTCCAAAAAAAATAGTCAAAAAAATAGTAAAGGCCCCCGAGGTTTCTGCACAGAAACCTTCCAACGAATTCACTTTTGTAATGCGCGTGCCCATCGTTTTTACAATTCTCCATCCGCCCGAAAGCGTCCCTAAGGCGATAGCAGAATAACAGGCAAGGGGAAGCCATTCGGGCATTTCATGCGCTGCTATGGAACCGGTATAACCATGCACCGTTTTATTGTAAAACCAGATTGCTGTTAAAATCAATCCCATTGTTTTTTGAGAATCACCGCCTCCGTGTGCAAGACTTAATGATGCTGACGAAAGCAACTGAAGCCGGCGAAACCATTTCTCTGCTTTGGCAGGTCGCGACTTTTTAGCCACATTTACGGTTATTACCGTAGTAATGAAACCAAATAACAAGCCGATAATAGGCGCTAATATCATAAATATTAATGCTATTAATACAGGATAGGTATTTACACCCGCTAATCCTCCCGCCGCGATAGCAGCACCCGAAAGACCCCCAATCAGCGTATGAGAAGAACTTGATGGGATACCGTAATACCAGGTTAATAAATTCCAACTAATTGCAGCAATAGTTGCTGAAATAATTGTTTTAAAATTGATCACATTCTCCGACATGATATTAGCGATGGTACCTGCCACCTTATGTTCCCTGAATATAAAAAATGCGATAAAATTGAATGAAGCCGCCCACAATACAGCCTGGAAAGGAGTTAGTACTTTTGTAGATACGATGGTGGCTATTGAATTTGCGGCATCGTGGAAACCATTAATATAATCAAAAATCAGCGCCAGCACAATAATGGTAATCAGAAAAACGAACATACTAAACTTTTAAAAAAAATCTGAAAGCCAAATGCATAAAGCTAAAAGCAGAAGGCGGAAGACCGGTTTAATTTCTAGCCTTAAGTCTTGCGCATTCAGCATTAAGCATATTTTATAATAATGGATTCGATCACATTTGCTGCATCTTCACACTTGTCAGTTACAATTTCCATCACCTGGTAAATTTCTCTCTTCTTAATTACTTCTTTCGCATCAGGTTCAGTTTCAAAAAGCTTTTCAATCCCCATGTCGAAAATATCATCTGCCTGGTTTTCTATGCTATTGATGGCAACCATCGCGTCAGTTATTTTTCTAATGTTTTTCATGTCTCTTAATTCTATGACAGCCTTTCGAACTTCCGTGCAGCTACTCAAAATTAAATCAGCCATTTTATGAAATGTCTCATCATCAGGATTTACCTTATAAAAATTAATTTTTTTTGCTGCAGAATAAATATAATCGCAAATATCATCCAGGGCTGTAGCGAGATAATGGATGTCTTCGCGATCAAATGGCGTTATAAAATTTCTTCCTAATTCTGTAAAAATCCGGTGAGTATATTCGTCATTGATGTGCTCAATGTCTTCTATTTCTTTTATCAGGATTTCTCTTTTCGAAAAATCCTTTTCCTGTACTACTTCTTTAAGTTTTTCAGCCATTTGAATTACAGATTCAGAAACGCTTTCAAATAATTGAAAAAACACTTTGTCTTTAGGCAGAAAAAATTTTAAAATAGAATTGACGGCCATCTTTTAAGATTTGCGCAAAAATAGCATTCTCAGATTGTATAGCCTTATTTTTTGTAGAATTTGTCAGCAGACAAAATATTTGTAGCTAGTCCAGCCTGAACTTAGTACCGTCGTCAATTACAACAAAAGACTCTTAGCAGGCTTTTTTGAAAAATAAAGCGCAAAAGATATGTTAGATTTGGACAGAATAAAAATCTCCTTAATTTCTTTGTTTACTGTACCAATCATGAACTTCCATCAAATTGTATCAAATATCAAAATAGAAAAACTACCAGCCTAAGACCCATGCAAAAATCAATGGTGCAACGATCGTAGCATCACTCTCAACAATAAATTTCGGCGTATGTATATCCAGTTTTCCCCATGTTATTTTTTCATTGGGAACAGCGCCGGAATAAGAACCATAAGAAGTAGTCGAATCAGAAATCTGGCAAAAATAGCTCCAGAACGGAACGTCGTGCCATTCCAAATCCTGGTACATCATCGGTACTACACAAATAGGAAAATCGCCGGCAATACCGCCACCAATCTGGAAGAAGCCAAGCCCTTTTCCTGTAGATAATTCACGATACCATTCTGTAAGCTGAGCCATATATTCTATCCCGCTTTTCATGGTGCTTGCTTTTAGTTCTCTCTTAATAACATAAGATGTAAAAATATTTCCCATCGTACTGTCTTCCCATCCCGGCACCACAATCGGAATATTTTTTTCTGCAGCCGCGAGCATCCAACTATTTTTTGGTTCTATTTCGTAATACTGTTCCAACACACCACTCAGCAACATTTTGTACATGTACTCGTGAGGAAAATATCTTTCTCCTTTGTCATCCGCATCTTTCCATATTTTATGTATGTGCTGTTGTAATCTTCTAAACGCTTCTTCTTCAGGAATACACGTATCAGTAACGCGATTGTAATGATTTTCCAAAAGTTCCCATTCTTCCTGCGGGCTGAGATCACGATAATTTGGCACTCTTTTATAATGGCTATGCGCCACCAGGTTCATAATATCTTCTTCAAGATTAGCGCCGGTGCAACTGATCATAGCAACTTTATCCTGCCTTATCATTTCAGCAAATGAGATCCCCAATTCTGCCGTACTCATGGCGCCTGCAAGTGAAACCAACATTTTTCCTCCTTCATTCAAATGTGTCTCATAACCTTTAGCAGCATCCATCAAGGCGGCAGCGTTAAAATGGCGATAGTGATGTTATATAAAATTTGAAACGGGACCTTT
>JAHEZA010000140.1 GCA_023251335.1 Chitinophagaceae bacterium
AAATCCGATAATCGACACGATTAAAAAATTTAAACTATTTAAAAATATTTATCAAATCAACGGCCCAATTTTTTGCAAGCTGCTATGTATTCCATTGTGATAGTAGCGAATATAATTTAAAACGTCAATAGTCAAATAGTATATGTGTGGAATAGTAGGAATAATTAATAAAACAGGGGATGATGTTAATTACAATCTTCTGGAAAGAATGGCAAGTACCATTCATCACAGAGGGCCGGATGAAGATGGTGTTTTGATTGACGGGCCTGTCGGGTTTTTCCACAAGAGGCTTTCTATTATTGATCTTCTCTCAGGTCAGCAACCAATGTTTTTTGAAAACAATGTGATTGTTTTTAACGGCGAGATTTATAACTATATAGAACTGCGGGAAAACTTAAAGAAAAAGGGACATTCTTTTCAAACTTCCTCTGATACTGAAGTAATTCTTCATCTATATGTTGAATATGGTAATGATTTTGTGAATCTGCTGAATGGTATGTTTGCTTTCATTATCTATGATAAAAACAAGAATCAACTTTTTATCGCACGGGATCATTTTGGTATAAAACCATTATATTGGTATCATGATGATCAAGTCATTGTTTTTGGAAGTGAAATAAAAGCCTTGTTGGCCCATCCAAGTATAAAGGTCGAGGCTGATTCCGATCATTTATATGAATACCTGACTTTTCAATTCATAATGGGTGAGGGAACAATGTTCAAAAATGTTTACAAAGTTCTCCCCGGCCATTCCATGCTTATAGACTTAAATGATTGGGATATAAAAATTTTAAAATACTGGCAACCGAATTTTAAGGTAGATCAATTTCATACGGAAGAATATTTTATTACAAAACTTCAGGATATCCTTGAAGAAACCGTAAACCAACAATTAAGAAGTGATGTCCCTCTTGGTACTTATTTAAGCGGCGGAATAGATTCATCATTGGTCACAATTATGGCGTCCAAAATTCTAAATAAGCAGATCAAATCTTTTAGTGGTGCGTTTCATGAAGGCCCTGAATTTAATGAACTTGAATATGCGCGCATAGCTGCTAAGTCTGCTAACGCCGAGCTTTTTGAGATATTTCCTACTGAGAATGAATTTATAGACTTACTCCCAAAACTTATTTATCATCTTGACGAGCCGGTTGCCGGACCTGGTCTTTTTCCACAATATATTGTTTCGAGACTTGCTTCAAAACACGTAAAAGTAATTCTGGGTGGACAAGGAGGCGATGAAATTTTCGGTGGTTATACGCGCTATATTGTGGCCTACCTGGAGCAAGCGCTAAAAGGAGCCATCTTTGAATCCAACGAAGAGGCGGAACATATTGTTTCTTTAGAATCTATTTTGCCTAACCTTCCCTCTTTAAAACAATACACCCCAATGATGAAAAGTTTTTGGAGAGAAGGAGCCTTTGAAGGAATGGATCGTCGGTATTTTCATCTGATTAATAGGATAGGAACCACTAATGAATTTTTTCATCCTGATTTTGTAGCATCCTGCAATCACGAAAAAATATTCGGTAAATTTTGCACCCATTTTAATAATCCGGAAACTAAAAGTTATTTCAATAAAATGACTCATTTTGATATGATTGCCAGCCTACCGGGTTTATTACAGGTGGAAGATCGTGTAAGCATGTCTGTTTCAATCGAATCGAGAGTACCGTTGCTTGATCGAAGAATTGTTGACCTAATATCAACTATGCCTGCCGGAATGAAATTCAAAGGTGGCGAGATGAAATATCTTTTGAAAAAAACGATAAAAGATATTATGCCTCCGGAGATCATGGGCAGAAAGGATAAGATGGGCTTTCCTGTACCACTTCATATTTGGTCTAAGAACAAAGCAAAGTCATTTATCATGGATACGTTGCTGTCCAAAAAAGCAAGAGAAAGAAATATGATCAATACCAAATATGTGGAAGACCTAATTAATGCAGAACAGCCTTTTAGCAGGGGACTATGGGGACTTTTGTCGTTAGAACTTTGGTACGGACAGTTTATTGATAAGTAATTCATGCAGCCTTCAAAGGACCATTTTAAAAAATAAAAATCTTGTCTATTTGTGTGTTTACTATAAATGCGATCAAACAATAAGATTATTAGATATCTGCATCCTCATTGAATTCTGTGCCAAATTAAAATTTGATTTATTTGTTTATTTACTATTGAATAATCACAAGTGAATCAAAAATGTTATTAAAAAATTATTCTGGATACTTGTTTTATTAGTTTGAAATTAATAGTATTGCATCTTCTGAGAAACTGCTTATAATCCTTTCCAAACAAGCCACTATAAATTATTCAACAACTGAAGTTTTAGGCTTTAGCTCTGAATAGTATTTATTAAATCACCTAATTCTAACAAAAAAGCAATAACATGGAATCAAATTCAGCGCCTGTCACAATTGAAAATTGGAAAATTAAAAAAATCGGAGTGATAGGTCCAGGTATAGTAGGCATGCCAATGGCCGCAATGCTTGCGAATGCCAAAATAAAAATCGGCTCAGACGAACCAGCCAAAGTAGTAGTAATTCAAAGAAATTCAAAAAACTCCGGTTGGAAAGTAGATACAATCAATAGCGGTAAATCCGTGATCGGCGGTATTGAGCCTGAATTAGACGATATAACGCGCGATGCTGTGGAAGCAGGAATTCTTTCTGCCAGTTCTGATTTTTCAGTTCTTTCCGATGCAGATGTGATATTGGTTTCTATACAAACGGATAAAAATGAAAGTGGATTTGAACCGGATTATGGGCCTATGTTTGGTGGCCTTGAAAAACTAGCGGAAGCATTACAGAAAAAGCCTGCCGATAAAATTCCATTAGTGATTTTTGAATCAACACTTGCTCCCACTACAATGGACACTTTGTTTAGAGAGCATTTTAAAAAATACGGACTGGAAGAAGGAAAAGATATTCTTCTGGGAAACAGCCCCAATCGGGTGATGCCAGGAAGGCTGGTAGAAAGAATTCGCGATGCGGATAAACTCGCCGGAGGGCTTCATCCTGAAACGCCAAAGCTAATTGCAAAACTTTACGATCACATTGTAACCAATGGTGAGGTTTTTCAAACAAACAGCCTCACTGCTGAAATTGTAAAGACACTTGAAAATGCGTATCGTGATGTAAGAATCGCTTTTTCAACTGAAATAGTAAGGTATTGCGATGAGCATAATATTGATTTTTATAAAGTAAGAGACAAAGTAAATTCGATGCTATCACAAACGGATAAAGCAACCAGTGATCCCAATGCAGTCCCAAGCGGAGGGTTACTGATTCCAATGCTCGGTGTTGGCGGCCATTGTTTACCAAAGGATGGAATTCTTCTGTGGTGGAGAAATTTTCAAAAAGGAAATGACACAAGTGAAAGCCTTATTCTCGAATCGAGATTAATAAATGATGCATCTCCTGTTCATACTTTTAAACAAGCCGAAAAAGCCTTTGGCAATTTACATGGAAAAAAGATTGCTCTTTTAGGTGTGGCTTATCGGTTTAATTCTGAAGACACACGTAACTCTCCTACCCTGGCACTTGCCAATTATTTAAGGGACAATAATGTGGAATACATCATGCACGACCCATACGTGAAAGGAGACGATCAGAATGTTTTAAAATTTAACCAGCAGGAACAATTAACGCATGATTTGAATAAGGCACTCAAATATGCCGATTATGTTTTTATATGTTCGGCACATAAAGAATACATTGATCATTTTGAAATAATTTATTCATATAAAAATATTGAAGGCATCATGGATGCCTCGAATATTTATAACAGGCAACAATTTTCAGATGCTCCCGAACGGTACGCCGGCATTGGTAAAGGCAGGGAACATCCTAACGAAGATTTTGTTCAATTTGTCTATGAAAGCTTCCGGGCCATGGAAAAAGGACTTGGTCATGAACTGCTGGGACTTATCAATTTTTATAATGAAAATTATGCCTTTGACGAATACAACAAAGTGAAATTTGAAGATGTGCAACGCCTCGCAAAAACCTGTTCCACCGGATGCGAAATTGCGAATCCTGATGCGATTGAAACAGTTCCGGTTTACAAAGGATTTTCAAGTGTGCTTGCAAAAAAAGGACACTCAAATGCAAACCTCACTCCAACATCTCTCCAAATGGAGAGAGACGCGCTTTCTTAGAAGCATACTATCAGTCGGAATACTAAACCAAAATAATCAGTTTGAAGATTTTTTCCATCGTTGGTGCACGCCCGCAGTTTATTAAGTTAGCTCCTTTATCAAAAGGACTTGCGGGTATTCATGAAGAAATAATTGTGCATACCGGGCAGCATTATGATTATGCCATGTCTGAAAAAATATTTATTGATTTAGACATTCGTGAACCGGATATTCATCTCGAAATAAATGCAGGAAGTGTTATGTCTCAAATTACGCAAATGATGCTGATGCTGGATTCCGCGATGGTAAAATTCAAACCCGACCTGATTATTGTCTTCGGCGATACCAACTCCACTTTTGCAGGCGCTATGGCTGCGGCAAAACTAAACATACCTATTATTCATATTGAGGCCGGCCTTCGAAGTTATAACAGAAGCATGCCTGAAGAAATTAATCGTGTCACTACTGATCATGTTTCTAAATACTTATTTGCTCCAACTGAAACCGCCGTTAACATTTTACAAAAAGAGGGATTGGGAAAAAATAGTTTTTTTACAGGCGATATTATGGTGGATACCATGAAAAATAATCTTGAAATTGCGCTGAGTAAATCAACAATTATCGCAGATTTTAAATTAGAAAATACACCATTTAATCTACTAACGCTTCATCGGAATTATAATGTAGATGATACAAAAATATTAGAACATATTTTAAATGAGTTGGGCCAACTGGATGAGAAAATAATTTTCCCGGTACATCCGCGTACACAAAAAATGTTGGCAGAAAATTACAAGGTTCCTGCAAATATTAAAATGATTGATCCCCAGGGTTACTTAGATTTTATTTCACTCGAAAACTTCGCAAACAGAATTATTACAGATTCCGGTGGTATACAAAAGGAAGCATATATTTTGAAGAAACCCTGTATTACTTTACGCACAGAAACCGAATGGGTTGAAACTGTTGCAGAAAAATGGAATCTGCTGATCAATCCCGCAGAAAAACAGTTGGCATGTAAAATAAATTCTTTTCAACCTCCCGAAAATCAAACTGAAGTTTTTGGAAAAAATGTAACAGAGAAAATGATAAAAGTAATTAATCATATCTGATGAGTATCACCGAACAAAAAACATGGGGAATTATTGGCGGAGGAATGCTTGGAATGACGCTGGCATTGCGGCTTTCGCAGAAAGGTGATCAAGTAACTATTTTTGAATCTGCAGAAAAAGTTGGCGGGCTAACGAGTTCATGGGAAATGCCCACAGGTGCAAACGGTGATAAAATTACTTGGGATCGATTTTATCATGTAATTCTGATGAGTGATTTAAATACAAGAAAAATTCTGAAAGAAATTGGATTAGAAAATGATCTTCGTTGGGTAGAAACCAAAACCGGTTTTTATTCAGACGGAAAATTATATTCAATGTCTAATCTTATTGAATTTTTTAAATTTCCCCCTATCAATCTTATTGATAAATTCAGATTAGGTTTAACCATTTTTGCTGCATCAAAAATAAAAAACTGGCAACGTTTAGAAAATATTCCTGTTGCTGATTGGTTAACTAAATGGTCAGGAAAAAGAGTTTTTGAAAAAATATGGTTGCCATTATTGAAAGCAAAATTGGGAGATAATTATAAAAATACCTCTGCAGCCTTCATCTGGAGCACCATACAGAGAATGTATGCCGCAAGAAAAAGCGGCTTAAAAAAAGAAATGTTTGGTTATGTAACGGGAGGTTATGAAAAAATAAATAATGAATTTGCAAAGCATCTTAAAAACATCGGCGTTACATTCAAATACAATTCAAAGGCAATAGCAGTAAACAAACAAATAAATGGAAATCTTATTTTAATAACTTCAGATAATAATACCTGCACTTTTGACAATGTCATCTCTACTTTATCATCAAGAGAATCTGTAAAAATTGCGCCGCAGCTTTCTGATTCAGAAAAACAGCAGCATGAAGCAATCAAATACCTCGGAGTGATTTGTCCGTCTGTATTATTAAAAAAATCTATCTCTCCTTATTACGTTACTAATATAACCGATAACTGGCCGCCATTTACCGGCATCATCGAAATGACCGCGTTGATTGATAAACAAGAAACCAAAGGGAATCATCTTGTTTATCTTCCCAAATATGTAAATCCCGATGATGAATTATTTAATCAAGATGAAAAAGAGCTACGTCAATTATTTTTAGGTTCGTTATATAAAATGTATCCAAATCTTTCCGAAGACGATCTACTTTTTTGGGGAGTTTCAAAAGCGCGGATTGTATTTGTCTTACCTACCATTAATTATTCTAAAAAAGTTCCAGGCGTTACTACATCCTTAGGTAATTATTATATTATCAATTCAGCACAGATCATCAACGGCACACTCAACGTGAATGAAACCATACAAGTGGCAGAAAATAAACTAAAAGAAATTTTAAAGGAGAATGAGTAAGAAAAAACCCATAGCAAGCATCTCACTTGATCTCGATAATCAATGGACGTACATGAAAATTCATGGAGATGCAGGATGGGATCAATACCCCTCTTATTTTGACATTTTCATTCCTCATGTTTTAAATGTATTAGACGATCTTAATTTAAAAATTACTTTTTTTATTGTAGGAAAAGATACAGAATCAG
>JAHEZA010000614.1 GCA_023251335.1 Chitinophagaceae bacterium
AGATGTCTGAAGAATTTAAAGAAGAAGTAATGAGGGTGGAAGACGAGAAACGGAATAGACAATAATCAAATATTAGTAAATACCATTTACCTTAAAATAAAAATCATCAATATTTATTGCTTTACTGATTCGCCAAAAACGAAAATTAGTCAACTCATTCCAATTTTAAAATTCGCCTTCATCATCTAACTTCCAGCATGGTTTTTTCAATCATTGATTTGATCAGATTTCAAAAACTATTTATTAATTTACAATTACCAAAAACGGATGCCAAAAATGAAAAGACTTTTCGGGTTTCTCATTATTACTCTCTGGGTAGTGAAGCCATCATTGGCACAGCGCCAGGGACAAGATCGTATTGATTCTTTGCTCGGCCAATTACCAAAAGCGGTTGAAGACACCAACAAAGTAAAACTGCTTGTTGATCTGAGCCATACTTATTATTCCATCAATCCGGATGAAGGATTAAATTTTGGAAAGCAGGGATTAGCGCTTGCTGAAAAACTGGATTGGAAGAAAGGAATAGCAAATGCATGCAGAACCATTGCCGGTAACTATGGATTTGGAAAATCGGATTATAACACGGCGCTGAAATATTCTTTGCGGGCATTACAACGGTTCCAGGAGATTGGAGACAAGACCGGCACGGCGCGAATGTTTAGTGATATTGGCGTTATTCATTGGTATCAATCCGATTATCCGGATGCCTTAAAATATTATTTCGATGCGTTGCGCATTCATGAGGAAGCAGGCAATAAGCCTGATATCGCAGTTACTTTATGTAATATCGGTATTATTTACAATAGCCAAAAAGAATATCAAAAAGCGCTTACTTATATTACAAAAGCAAACACAATTGACGAAGAAATGGGCAATAAAAGCGGCATGGCTGCCAACCTCGGTGACATCGGCGAGCTGTACCGAAATTTAAACAATCATGAAAAAGCGCTTGAATACAATTTTAAATCACTGCAGTTGTATAAAGAATTGGGTGATAAAAATGGCGAGGCGAGAGATCTCGGTAATATCGGCGTTATTTATGCCGAACAAAAAAATTATAACAAAGCGCTGGAATATCATTTACAGTCGCTGAAAATAAGTGAAGAATTAGGCGTAAAAATTGAAACGGCTGCCAGCCTTGGCGATATAGGAAACATTTACCTGGAGCTGGCAACAGACACCAGCACAGGCAAACATAATGCTGCCGGATTGCAAAAGGCGAAAGCCTATACCGACAGTGCCATACAAATCAGTAAAGAAATTGGTGATCTGAATACGTTGTCTTTATGCTACGAGCGACTAAGTGAAATACAAATGTTGCTTGGTGACCACAGCAGTGCATTGGCGAGCTATAAGAATTTTACGCTTTTAAAAGATTCCATATTTAACATAGAAAAAGATAAAAAGCTTACCGAAACTGCCATGCAATATGCGTTTGACAAAAAGGAAGCGGCAGCGAGGGAAGCCCAGGAGAAAAAAGATATCAGGCAGCGTAATGTCCGCAATTCGGTAATAGCCGGCGCTGCAATACTTTTATTGCTTTTAATTGCTTTAATCAATCGTTACCGTTATAAACAGAAAGCCAACGTAAAGCTGGAAGCAGCTTATGAAAATTTAAAAAATACACAACAGCAATTAGTACAATCAGAGAAGATGGCGGCCTTTGGCGTAATGGCAAAACGCATGGCGCATGAAATACAAAACCCGTTGAATTTTGTAAATAACTTTTCTGATGTTTCCAAAGATTTGGTACAGGAAATGATTTCCTCCGGAGATGAGGAAGATAAAAAAGAAGTGGCACAGGATTTAATGACCAATCTTGAAAAAATAAACCATCACGGCAACAGGGCAGCGGACATAATAAATCAGTTGCAGGAACATGCGCGGCTGGGCACGGCCCAACAATTTTTTGAAGAAGAAAATAATCCATAATCTAACTAAAGAACTGCTACATCAAAAACTGATTTGATGTTATTTCTTGCTTTACTGATCTCTTTTAGTAAAGTAGCCGGTCGGCCTTTTATTTTATTTATAACTTAAAGGCATGTGCAATTATTTGTCAGCAAAATAAAAAATTGTAAAGTAACGAATACCCTAAATATTTTGAAATACACTCCTGCATCCGGGCTATATGCGCGTCCGGCTTTGGCTGGATGAACATTATAAAACAAACATACCCAATGATATGATTTACTGTGTATTATTATAAAATTAATGACTTTGGAGATACAGGTACAGGCTTCAATATGGTTTTAGCAGCGTGGTATTTCT
>JAHEZA010000615.1 GCA_023251335.1 Chitinophagaceae bacterium
GTCTATGCTGTTTGCCAATTACCTGGTTTCAAGGAGGACGCCAAAATTTCTGGTATATCTTTATCTCATAGTTTATTTAAGTATCGAACTAAGTTTCCTTGTCGCTAATCTCGAAAAATTTCCGCATGGCGGGTTTGTAACGCTGATTATTGGCGGTGGGTTATTTACGGTAATGTATGTATGGTTCCGGGCGCGCAAAATTAAAAACAGGTATGTAGAATTTGTCCGTTTAGATCAATACCTGCCTACCATACAGGAAATCAGTAATGATATGAGCATTTCCAAATATGCGACTCATCTTGTGTATTTAACAAGCGCTAATAATCCTAAAGAAATTGAACACAAGATCATGTATTCTATTTTAAACCGAAAGCCTAAACGAGCTGACATCTATTGGTTTGTTCATGTAGATACTCAGGATGATCCGTACATTGCCGAATATACGGTTGAGACGATCATTCCCAATGAGGTGATAAGAGTTGAGCTGCGTCTGGGTTTCAGGATGGAACCCCGCATCAACCTGATGTTTAAAAAAGTAGTACAGGATATGGTGGCTAATAAAGAGGTGAATATTACCAGCCGTTATGAAAGCCTGCAAAAGAATAATATGGTTGGCGATTTTCAGTTTATTGTATTGGAAAAATTTCTGTCGCAGGATAATGAATTGCCGATTTTTGAAAGACTGGTTATGAAGTTATATTTCTGGATAAAAAAGATAAGCCTTAGCGAGGAAAGAGGCTTTGGTCTGGAGCAAAGCAACGTGATCGTAGAAAAATTCCCCCTGATCGTAGCGCCGGTAAGGCGTTTAAAACTGAAGCGCATTTTTATGGATGAGAGTGGTGAATCGTGAATGAATGGAGAAAATAGGAAAACTGATTATTTATCTGTTCACTGACATTGTCAAAATCTGATTCCAGTTATTGTCAACAATCAACTGTCAACTTTCCATTAATAAGAAATGTCTTCCGCAATCATATATATTATTGCAGGCTATGCTGCGCTGATGCTTTTTGTTTATTTAATCCAGGAGCGCTTCATATTCAAGCCCGAGAAATTAAAACCGGATTTTGTTTATAAATACGACATACCGTTTAAGGAATTGTTCATTGACGTCGCGGCCGGGGTCCGAATTAATGGGTTGCATTTTTATGCAAAAAATCCGTTGGGTTTGATATTGTATTTTCATGGTAATACGCGCAGCATAAAAGGGTGGGCCAAATATGCCCGGGACTTTTATCGCTACCAGTACGATGTGGTGCTGGTTGATTACCGCGGATTTGGAAAAAGTACCGGGCGTAAAAGTGAAAAAGAAATGCTGAATGATGTGCAGATAGTTTACGATACGCTGGCAGTGCAGTATCACGAAAATCATATTATCGTATACGGGAGAAGTTTGGGCAGCGGCTTCGCAGCCAAACTGGCCAGCGACAATTCGCCAAGGTATCTAATCCTGGATTCCCCCTATTACAGTTTTACAAAAGCGGTTCAGCGTTTTATTCCGGTTTTGCCGATGCGTTATGTATTGCGGTACCGGTTGCAAACCGATAAGTGGATCAGGAAAGTAAATTGTCATACTTATATTATTCACGGAAGCAAGGATTGGTTGATACCCATTAGTCAAAGTCAAAAGCTGCAGCAGTTGAATCCGCGGAAAATAACGCTGATAACGATTGAAGGAGGAGGCCATAATAATCTTCCTTCTTTTCCCGAATATCATAACTTTTTAAGAGATATATTAGCACCCTGAACAACAAAGTGCAAAGTGGCAAAGAGCAACATTAAATATGGAATTAAAATTTACAAAATAAAAAAATGAAAGAAAAGAGGCCAAAGGTTTCCTTACGGAGAAAATTGTACCGGATATCAATACTTGTTACGCTTGTTTATTGTTCTGTCGGCATAGCGCTCTATCATCTTCAGGAAAAATTTTTGTTTCACCCGATTCCTTTAGCCCCGGATTTTAAATTCAAATTTGATATTCCCTTCAGAGAAATCAATATAGCCATGAATGAAACGGATACGCTGAATATAATTCATTTTTTTCCATCGGATTCAATGCCAAAGGGTGCGGTAATTTATTTTCATGGTAACAAGGGAAATGTGATACGCTATGAAGACGAAGCACGGCTCTTTCTTAAGCAGGGTTATGAAGTATGGATGCCTGATTATCCTACGTTTGGAAAGACTACCGGTACCCTTACGGAAGAAAATATGTATAAGCAAGCTAAAGAAGTGTATAAACTGGTTCATTCAAAATTTGATGCCGAAAA
>JAHEZA010000616.1 GCA_023251335.1 Chitinophagaceae bacterium
GAATCGCTCGCCTTAAATCTTCCAAACTCATCCGGTGAAAAAGTCAAATATTCTTCGTAGCGGCTGACCATATAGAACACCGCGGAAAAAATATCGAAACCTAAATCATCCTCTTCATTGGCAAAAAAAACATTTGTCTGATGCTTTTCAACAATTTCAATTTCATGCTTACCGATCCCTGTCTCAAAAAGTAACGGTGACGCTTTTATAAAGAAAGCGTCACCGTTCCACCAATCAGCATAGCTTATTTTCTCTTCTGAATGCCTTTCAAATTCAGATATATCCGTAGTTACACGGTATAGAATACCTAATTCATATTTGAAAATTAAATCAAAAACATAATCGCATCTCGCAGAATTCTTTGATAAATATATAAGCAACATAATTTTCTAAATGAATGTTACAAAACCGGGATTCAATTTATTAATAAAGCTTTTTCACTATTATTTTAACATCGGTAAAGTTGTATCATTTTCATTAACTGCGCAAAACGCTTTTTTATTATTCCTAAAAATGAAAATATCACTTTATTGTTTCTTTACTGCAAATATTTCTATGCGATAATTGCGTACTTTTCCGGAAAAAACAGGCATGAAACAAATCACTCAAATTGTTGTTTTATTTTTATTCACTTCAATAATTTCCCAAACAGCCTTTTCACAATATAAAACAGATAAGATGCTTGAAAAAAAATTGAAAGTGTTGATAGATTCATTTCATGGAACCGCCGGTGTTTATGTGCGCAATTTAAAAACCAACAAAGAAGTGGCCATCAATGCAGATACTATTTTTCCTACAGCAAGCATCATAAAAGTCCCGATTCTCATTGGTATGTTTAATAAAATTGATTCAGGAAAATTTAACTATCACCAGTCTGAAGTGTACCGCGATAGTATGGCTCACGGCGGATCGGGGCTAATGCAATATTTTAAAGACACTACAAAAATAGATCTGAATGTCGCGATTACTTTAATGATCTCGCACAGTGATAATACAGCAGCGAGGTGGTGCGAAAAATTGGCTGGCGGAGGAGTAGAAATTAATGCGTGGCTGGCGGATAATGGATTTGAGTTTACCCGTCTCAATTCGCGTACGCCTGGCCGTGAAAAAGATGCAGAAAAATTTGGCTGGGGACAAACGACACCAAGAGAAATGGCGAACCTGGTGGCGATGATCAGGGAAGGAAAAGCAGTAAGCCCGGCTGCAAGCCAACGTATGTATCGCGACCTTACTCATATTTTTTGGGATGAATATGCACTTTCACAAATCCCGCCTTATGTGCAGGCAGCTTCTAAACAAGGCATGGTAGATGCCTCCAGATCGGAAGCGGTATTGGTGAATGCGCCGCATGGCGATTATGTTTTTTATATCGCCACAAAAAATAATAAAGATATAAGATGGGTTCCTGAAAACGAGGCGTGGCAACTTGCGCGGGATGTATCTTCGTTATTATGGAATTATTTTGAACCACATTACGGCTGGAAACCTGCGCCGGGAGTGGAAAAGTACAGATATTAAATTTTTCAGACTTACGAACAAAATCACGATTCAAACAGCAGGCAAAGAAATTCCTGTGATTCTTATTTTGCCAAATCTCACTACTTTTCCAAATAAATATCGCTTTACAATTAAAATTACGCAACTCCCAAATCTTTTGCCACCTTCTTCATGTATTCAAATGCGGCTTCATATTCATTAGGAATATCGCCATCCAGAATCGCCTCGCGAACGGCGGTCTTTATTTCGCCCACGATTCTTGAAGGTGGCAATCCAAATTCTTTCATAATAATCTCTCCTGTTATTGGTGGCTGCCAGTTTCTCAGGTGATCTGATTCTTCTACTTCTTTCAAACGCTTTTCGACCATTTCAAAATTGGCGAGAAAGCGCTGCACCTTCTGCCTGTTTTTAGAAGTGATGTCTGCTTTGCAAAGTATCATCAGGTTTTCAATGTCATCACCCGCGTCAAAAAGCAATCTTCGTATAGCCGAGTCCGTTATATTTTCTTTAGTAAGGCTAATCGGGCGAAGGTGCAGCTCCACCATCTTGCGAACGAATTTCATGTTGTCATTTAAAGGAAGTTTTAACTGCGCAAATATTTTTGGTACCATCCTCCCTCCTACTACTTCATGCCCATGAAAAGTCCAGCCATGACCGGCTTCAAATCTTTTGGTAGCAGGCTTGGCGATATCGTGCAGCACTGCGGCCCATCGCAACCAAAGATCTTCCGTATTAGGAGCAATATTATCCAGCACCTGAAGCGTATGATAA
>JAHEZA010000141.1 GCA_023251335.1 Chitinophagaceae bacterium
TTGCTGCGGGCGCGTTGATGGCGATACTGTTTTTTACAATCAAGGGAGCACTCATCGTTTTACTTTTTTGGTTATTGATCCGCTAAGTTATTCATGTAAAATTAAAATCAGCAAAGGAATAGGAAGGTTAATTAAAAATTCAATTAATTTCTTTGTTTACTAATAGCTTGTCGCTCAAGAATCATATCGCTATAAGAAAGAGAAATATAATCCTCACTTTTTATTTCAAACAGCTCTGCATATTTGCTGCATTGTTCTTTTAATTTTTCGATTCCAATATTCCCGGTGTTATCAATGGCTTCCACTTCCACAAAGGTTCCGAGTTCATCAATCGTATCAAAATGGAATTTTACATTTTCAATGAAATAGATTCTACGCACTTTATTCACTACCACTTTTATTCCATGAAGTTTGCCAAGTATATCTTTTAGTGATGGGTCCGGTTGATGTTGGTACAACAGGACATTTGATTGCTTTGCATTTGCCACATTCTGCCTTTCGTAATAGATCAGCGCATTTTCTATATTGCCTTCGCGAAGTTTTAACCGTCCTTTTGCCACGTTAAAATACGTGTCGGTCTGTTTGTCTTGTCCGATATATTTTGGGTTCAGCTCAAGCAATCTTTTTACAAGAAAATCAAGATTATTTGTTCTTGCTTTAAACTCAAAATTGATGTGTGGCATAACACTAATTTGGGAGATTTAATTAAACCCGGCAAGATCGTTATCAGTGTCAATCCTTAAAGCCCTGTTTATTTCACCCATTTGAGATGATAAGAAAGAAGCATATCTCGACCGTGCTTCACCGGTATTTTTTAAATTATTCTTTTTACAAAATTCCTGCAAGGCATCTAACTTTACCGGTAGCGGTTTTACCACAATGCCCTCCTGTTCCAGTCCTGTTTTCATCTTCATGAATTGTACCAGCCAATCTTCATACGTATCACACATTTCCTTTCTGTCGTCAGATATTTCCAAAAGTTTTCCATAATCTTCCCGTGTATAAAAACAGGCGGCTACTGGTATCATTGAATTTTTATTTTAAGATTTTATGTCATTTGCCATCAACCCGTTCATCCTTTCCCGTGATTTATTAAAGATCATGATTCCGTTTTTAACGCCTTTCCTTTTTACCTTTCTTTCTTCCTCAGGGAGATTAAAAGTTGCCTGGCATCCGGTAGAGCAACAGCCATCATATTCTTTTGCGCAGGACGCGCATTGTATGAAAAGCAAATGGCAGCCTTCATTAGCACAATTCGTATGTGTATCGCAGGGAGCGCCACACTGATGACAATGGCTGATTATTTCATCGCCAACCTTCTCCCCCAGCCTTCCGTCAAATACGAAATTTTTTCCGAGAAATTTATTAGGCAATTGTTCGTCTTTCACTTTATTGGCGTATTGAATAATGCCGCCTTCGAGATGATATACATTTTTAAAACCGTTGTGAAGCATATACGCGCTGGCCTTTTCACATCGGATACCTCCGGTGCAATACATAATAATGTTTTTATCCTTTTTTTCTTCAAGCATACTAACAGCCATGGGTAGCTGTGCTCTGAAAGTATCGGAAGGAATCACAATCGCATTTTCAAAATGTCCTACTTCGTATTCATAATGATTACGCATATCTACTACTATCGTGTCCGGGTCAGAAGTAAGTTTGTTGAAAGAATCCGCATCTACATATTTCCCTTTTTTGCTCATGTCGAAATTGGGATCGTTGATACCATCGGCCACTATTTTATTTCGCACTTTCACTTTCAAAACCCAAAAGCTTTTACCATCATCATCCACAGCTATATTCAGGCGCACATCTCTTAAAAAAGAAATACTGTTAAGAAATTCCTTAAATTTTTCTAAATTAAATTCAGGCACACTTATCTGTGCATTGATGCCTTCGTTTGCTACGTAAATACGCCCAAAAATATTTAGCTCATCCAGGTTTTTATATAACTCATCACGAAACAAATTTGGATCCTCAATAAATGAGTAAGTGTAGAACGAAAGCGTGATGCGGTGCTCTTTTTCCTCAAATAATTTTTGTTTCAGTTCCTTTTGAGAAACACGATTGTGCAATAAAGCCATAAGTCATTTTTTATCCGGGTTTGCATGGGACATTTACAGGATGAACCAGGCCTTAAAAAAGGCGGATAAAATTATTTTGCAAAGATAAACACTTAAAAACTTTTTATAAAACGGTATAGCATTTGCAGAGCTCAATTGTAACTAGTAAAAAATTTATTATTTAACTTAAAAAAGTTTTATGAAAAAGACAATCATTTTTATGGCTACATTATTTTCTCTATGCAGCGTAAAAGCGCAAAATGTGCACTTTGGAATCAAAGGTGGAATGAATGCGTCCTCGGTGAATTCCAGCCCGGAGAATTCTGACATGCAAACTAAAATAGGATTTAATCTTGGTTTGCTTGCACACATCCACACTTCGAACAAACAATGGGCCATTCAGCCGGAAATATATTATTCAACTGAAGGCTCAAAGAGCAAATCGGCTAGTAACGCTTCATTAAATCTTGATTATTTAAACATTCCGGTATTGGCGCAATACATGTTTGACAATGGTTTCAGAATTGAAGCCGGACCGCAGATTGGTTTTTTGATGAGTGCCAAAAACAAAGCGGGTGATATTACCGAGAATGTTAAGGACAACCTTAAATCAACCAATTTTTCCATACCGGTTGGTGTTGGTTACCTAACGTCCTCCGGTTTGGGATTTGATGCCCGGTATAACTTCGGACTCAGTAACATCAATAACACTTCAAGCCCTACAAAAATTCACAGTAATGTATTTCAATTCGGAATTTTTTATCAATTCACGCATACTAAGGCTCACGACTAAAGCAGAGCGCAATATCTTTTAGGATAAAATTTAATGCGGCCGGCAGCGTTTTTTTTAAAACTTGCCGGCTGTCATTTTAGATAAATGAAATACTTTTAAAAGTTTATCATACAGAAATTGCATACGGTATATTTGACAAATAAATATTTGCCTGATGGAAGAAGCGTTGAAAAATTCCGTAAAAATTCCATTTTTTGAAAGAATCAATTCTGTTCAAAAACTAATCATCTGCCTTATAATCGGAGGCGTTGTTTTTTTCGTGCTTAATATAAAAAGCCTGGATAACCTGTCGCATCTGATGATAGGCTGGGACACTTTCAGTCTATGCATGATTGTGATGAGTTGGATTACCTTTTTTATTACCAAGTCTAAGCAAATAAGGGAACAGGCCAAAGTGCAGGATCCCAAACGTTCTATCGTGTTTATCATCATTTTAATTTCAACCTTCGCCAGTATCCTTGCCGTGACATTACTGATTGTTACCAAAAAAGAAGGCAACAGCGGTGCTTCATGGCGACTGCCGGTTGCGATACTGGGAATGCTTCTTTCATGGTTTTTAATCCATACGGTATTTGCTCTCCGGTATGCACATATTTATTATGGCGATCACAAAACCAAGCCAGACACGCATGCAGGCGGACTGGAATTTCCCGGCGAAGAAAATCCTGAATATCTCGATTTTGCCTATTATTCTTTTGTATTGGGAATGACTTTCCAGGTTTCCGATGTGCAGGTTACTTCAAAAAGATTAAGAAGCCTTGCTTTACTGCAAGGCTTAATCTCGTTTGGTTTTAATACGATCATGATTGCGCTTACAATTAATTTGATTGCCGGATACGGAGGCGGTTAGTTCCAATTTTCAACCTCCAGGTTCCCGATTCATGATCATCCTTCTATAATAAATTTCCTCATCAAATTCAGCGCCATCGTTGCAGTAACTTCAATATTTTTCTGTCTCTCAAATCGCTGCTTTACATGATACGTCTTCTGGTTTTCTTTGCTTCCGACCGCTATCCATACGGTACCAACTGGCTTGTCCTCCGTGCCTCCGTCAGGCCCCATGATTCCTGAAACCGCGATACCATAAGTGGTGTCCATTTTGTTTAACAATCCCGAAAGCATTTCTTTTACAGTCTCTTCGCTCACGGCGCCATATTTTTCCAGGATATCTTTTTTCACGTTTAATAATGATTGTTTTACATCATTGGAATAACTGACGATGCTTCCCTGGAAATAAGCCGAAGCGCCGGGTATAGACGTGATAAGACTTGCAATAGCGCCACCCGTGCAGCTTTCGGCAGTCGAGATGGTTTCCCGGTTCTTCAGCAGTATCTTCCCCAATACTTCCTGCATCGTCTCATCTTCGTCGGTAACAATATATTCTTTTACTAATTTTTTTAATGCAACAAACTCCGCATTAATTACATTTTCCGTTTTTATTCTATCAAAACCAGAGGTGGTAAGCCTGAGCCTTACCATTCCATAATTAGGCAAATAAGCAAGACGAATTTCAGGTGGTAATGCTTTTTCAAAATCCTGAATAATCTCTGCCAAAGCAGATTCCCCAATGCCGGAGGTAAGGATTGTTTTGTGAATAATAGCTGGAAGCTCAAAACGTTTTTGCAGGTAAGGAATTACGTCCTCCATAATTCCCTGCATCTCGTAGGGAACGCCGGGCATACTGATGAAAACAGTTCCTTCTTTTTGAAAGTGCATTCCGGGCGCGGAGCCTCTCTTGTTTTGTATTACTTCACATACATCGGGCACTTCAGCCTGTTTCAGGTTTACTTCGCTCACGGGTTTGTGATATACCTTTTCAAAAAGACGTTTTACATTTTGCAACGCACCTTCGTCTACAATCATTTTACCATTAAAATATTTACAAAGAAGTGGCTTCGTAATGTCATCAGCCGTGGGGCCAAGGCCGCCCGTTATCAGCACAACATCCGAAACTTTTTGCTCTATATCAAGCGCATTCCAAATTTCATCCGGATCATCGCCGACAGAAATTCGATTTTTTACTGCAATACCAATCCTGTTTAATTGTTGTGCTATCCATGCGCTGTTGGTATCTATCACCTGCCCTATCAGCAGTTCGTCGCCAATCGTAACTACTGATGCATATATATTTTTCATTCCGCAAATTTAATCAGAAACTTCAGTCTGACGGTCTCCGTAAGACCGAAGTTTCTCTTTATTTAATTAGTCAGACAGAGACCGTCAGACCGAAGTTTCTCTTTATTTAATTAGTCAGACAGAGACCGTCAGACCGAAGTTTCTCTTTATTTAATTAGTCAGACAGAGACCGTCAGACTAATTAAATAAGAAAATTATATTTTTGACTTCTCGTTTTATTAAAATTTTAAATTCTTTTCATTGAAAAAATTATTTCTCTTTTTGCTTATTATATCTTCGGCTCACACTTATGCCCAACACACTGACAGGGCTTTTAACTCGGCATTTAGAAAACTAGCGCAGGATCCCACTTTCAGGCATGCTACCATTAGCCTGTATGTAATAAATACTACAACGGGCAAACCAATAACTGAAGTAAATACGAACATTGGTGTGGCGCCGGCGAGTTGTCAGAAAGTGATTACCGCTTCTACAGCATTTGAATTGTTAGGCCATGACTACACATACAAAACCACACTTGGCTACACAGGAAATATAGTAAATGGAGTTTTAAACGGAAATCTGATTCTGAAAGGCAGTGGCGATCCTACGTTAGGAAGTTGGCGTTACGCGATGGCCAATGAAGAAAAAGTGATTGCTGATTTTAGACAAGCCATTGCACGGGAAGGCATACACGAGATAAAAGGCCATGTGTATGCGGATGAAAGTTTGTGGAAAAGCGAAGCTACTCCCAACGGATGGGTTTGGCAGGATATTGGAAATTACTACGGAGCCGGTGCGAGGGCGCTCAATTGGCGCGAAAATCAATATGACCTCTATTTAAAATCAGGAAGCAAAATCGGCGATCCTGTAAGTGTTGCGGGAATGAAACCTTCGTTTGTTGAGGGATTGAATCTGAAATCGGAAGTAACCTCAGCATCCAAAGGAACCGGCGACAACAATTATATTTACATGCCCCTTGATGATTCTTTTAGCTACGTAAGGGGAACGACGCCTATCAACGAAAATCAATTCACCATTTCAGGCGCTATGCCGCATCCCGCTACCCAAATGGCTTTGACGCTGGAAGCTGCATTAAAAAATCAGTCCGTAGAAACCATTTCCAAAAACTATCCGGCGCCAAATAATATCGCAACGTCAAACGTTTTTTACACCTACACATCACCGTCATTAGACAGTATTATTTTTCATTTTCTCCGGCGAAGCATCAATTTGTATGGCGAAGCGTTATTAAAAACTATGGCATATAATTTTACTAAAGTTGGTGATACGGACAGCGGTGTAAATGTGATTCATAATTTCTGGAAAGACAAAGGCATTGAACCCTATGCTATCAATATTGTTGATGGCAGCGGCCTCTCCCCTTCTAACCGGGTAACCACACAAGCGCTGGTAACCGTAATGGAATATGCGCGAAAGCAATCCTGGTTTCCTTCCTTTTATGACGCACTTCCTACCATAAGCGGGATCAAGATGAAAAGCGGTTCTATCAACGGCGTGATATCCTATACCGGATACATAAAAGGCAAAGACAACAATCAATATACTTTTTCTTTCGTGATTAATAATTATGATGGCAGCGGAAATGCCGTTCGAAGAAAAATGTGGGACTTGTTGGGGATATTGTAAGATTTCAGTTATGAGCGAAAAAATTAAATTAAATAAAATGAACTTCCCATTTGAAACAGAAATTATTCTTGAGAATACAGCCGCTTTATTAAGGCCATTAGAAATTTCAGA
>JAHEZA010000142.1 GCA_023251335.1 Chitinophagaceae bacterium
TCCCGCCAACATTCCCCAATAAAATCCCCGGGCATTAAAACGCCACCAATACCATTTCAACGTATTGGAAGCAATGTATCCGCCATACAAGGCGCCAACGATCCATTGCAAAATTGAATTCACATCTTTTGCAAAGAAGCCAAGTACAATTCCAACGGTTGCCACTGCAATACCAGCAATATAATTCATACCAATTATTCGCCTTGTTGGTGCATTCGGGTTAATATATTTCAGATAGATATCGTTTACGATGTAGGCCTGTGCGGCATTTAACGTTCCTGAAAAAGTTCCCATGAAAGCGCCGAGCAATCCGGTCAGAACAATTCCTAAAATACCCACCGGCAAGAAACCATTCATCGCCGCGGGCAAAATTCTTTCAAAGTCAGTAGTACCTTCCGGCGTTAGTAAATTCAGTTGATTGTAATAGAGTAATCCTAAAACTGTTAGCCCGATAACCATCGTGTAGCGTATCGGCAATAAAATAATAGAAACAAACCCGGTCATCTTGGATGCTTCCTTTGGCGATTTGGTAGAAAGCACTTTTTGCATATCATAATTTGGCGCCGGACCTGCAAGGCTCGCGAATACACCTTTGAACAACATCATCATAAAAAAAATGCTGAACAACCCGAATTGATCGTCTTTAATTTTTTTCATTGCCGCAGGTAAAATATGGCGCCAATCGAGGTTAAGATCTGCGCCGAAGAACGGAGAACTCCAGCCTTTAGGAACATTTAATTGTTGACCGTGCAGGTGAATCATTGCGATGTAGCCGATGGCAATACAGGCAACCGTCATGATAGAATATTTTATCAAATCGCCAATAACAATGCTGTTCATCCCACCAAGTATGGAATAGAACATGGCAAACAGAGTGAAAATAATTCCATAGAAATGTGCTACATAATCAGGCGCTACATGAAATGGAATGTATGGCTGAACGATATCCCATGGAACAAAAATTTCAATGAATTTCCCCAGGCCTACAAAACCGTAAGCTAAGAAACCAAGGCATCCGATCAATGCAAAAACGACGGTAATATTATGCGATGACGCCACACCTTTTCCTTTTAAACCAAACCTCGTGGCCAGCCATGCGGCGCCGGTATCTGCATTGGAACGCCGGAGCCACTTCGCCAAAAACATCATATTAAAAACCTGGTTGAAAACAGGCCACAGCCATGGTATCCAGATGCTTTTGAATCCATACACAAAACACAGAGAGACCATCCACATCGTACCACTGATATCAAACATGTCGGATGCATCGCTTAGGCCAAGAAGATACCAGGGTAATTTCTTACCGGCCAATAAATAACTCTCTTTCGTTTTGCGGGCCTTCTTCCTGAAATACATGCCGATTAAGAGCATAGAGACTAAGTAAATCACTACTATGCTTATGTCGGTTAACTGTAATTTCATAAAATGAAAATTCCTGTTATTTGTTTGTTTACTGAAGAAGGGGACTCAGCCTCATACCCAACCGCTCTCCAAAAAGGAGAAGGACGCGCCGTTACCAAACCTCATCCCAACCCTTCTCCGAGGGAGAAGGACGCGCTTTATTAAATTCTACTCATACACTATTTTAAAATTCAAGTCTTTTTGAAATAAAATACTGGGTTCTTTGGAGAACTTAATAAAATCTTTTTCAGAAATCTGTCCTTTATATGGCACATAAAAATCTGCATCGCCTTCTTTATTAAAACCTGCATTTCTCCAGGCTAAAGCATAAGAAATTTTATGATGCCCAAGGGCTTTGTAAAATACATTTGTCCACCAGGTGCTATCAGGAATCTGTGCATATCCAAATTCGGTAAGAGCTGGTATCTTCTTTTTATCAACAGCGATTTCTTCAATCATCGCAAGCATGTGATCCATATCTTTTATAAACTGCGCGTTTCCTTTTTCGCCTCCTTCCCTCTGGTAAATATCAAAGCCAACGACATCCACCCATTTATCGCCCGGATATTTCAACAAATAATCTTCTTTGGAATTAAAACGATCCGTATTGTAAGCGTACAAACATTGATGAATATTTTTCGTATCTCTTAAATAAGAAACAGTGAATTGCCAGAGTTGTTTAAATTCTTCGGGGGTGCAATGATCGCCGCCCCACCAAAACCAGTTGCCATTCAACTCATGAAAAAGCCGGAGTATAACGGGAATGGGTACACCGTTTTTATCTTTCAAAGTCACAATAAAATTGGCCACTTTATCCAACCAGCTTTTGTATAATTCGTTTTTTTCGCCGCCGGGAAGAATAGACGCAACTGTACCTGGCGCAGGATCCCATGCGGTTTTTCCTGTCAGTGGATTGTTCAGATGCCAGCTTATAGTGATCACTCCACCGCGTTGGTAAATCGTTTTGATATAATTGCGCATGGAATCAAAAGGAACGCTGTCAAGATTAACACGGTGGTCCAATTCGATCCTTCCTAATTCAAAACCATAGATAGCAGGATAGTCGCCGGTTACGATCTTTACATCGCTTTTCCCTGTCTCATATTTCCACCCAACACCATAAGCAAGATCATCCTGGTGACCAAACATGATGCCTTTATTTTTTAATTTCATTAAATTAAAAAACAGGTTTTTTGTTTGTTTGCTGGCAAGGCCGTCTATGGGTTTTTGAGCCTGCAAAGAGACACTTGTAAAAATTATGAAAACAAAAAACAAAAAAAGAAAATGATTTTTTTTCATTCGCAAAGGATAAAAAACTCTCTAAGTATAATGGATAAATAAAACCTGGTTCTGAGAAAAGAATTCAGAACCAGGCTTATCAATTTCTCACATTTATTATCTTAAACCTACATGATCAACATGAATTGTTCCACCCCAGCCTGCAGACTGAAGCACTATCTCGGTTAATGTCGCAGGACTACCCAGATCAGAAAGGTTCAGGCTAAAGGTGGACCATTCGCCACCTTTAATAGTTACACCTTTTGGCCCACCATAATTTCCGTTAATAACTACATTCAGAGTTTTGCCATCCGTACCTGCTTCACCAAATACAGAGAATTCAAGTTTGGTGTATCCCGAAGTGGACACTCCCGCCGAATTATGAAAAGTCAATCCCTGGTAACCATTGCCAGCATCATAAACTCCCAGAATAGAAGTGGTTCCCTGACGTACGTTTGAAGTATTGTTGAAATCATGAGTTGTCGTATAAGACCAATCCTGGAATCCGTTTTGCAATCCATCGGTATAAATCGGCAAAGGAAAATCAGCCAATGGAGGAAGGCCGCCATTCAAAACAAGATCATCAGCAGATTGTACCGTTAATGTTGAGTTCACAACAGATAAGGTTACTTTGCCTTTTAATGTTCCTTGTGGGACAGTAACTACAATTTTGCTGGCGGATTGACTTACAAAAGTGGTAATTGGAGCAGTTCCTCCAACAAATGAAATACCATTTACTAAATTTAGATTCGTCCCGTTAATAGTAACATTTGCTCCCGCATCAATTGGATTAGGAGACATGGTGGTAACTGCAGGCATTACCATATTCAAGTCCATTGAAGAAGTTGTTTTCACGCCGGAGGCTGCTTCTAATGTTATTTTACCATTAACGGTTGCGCCCGGAACTTTTACCACTATTTGTGTAGCAGACTGGTTTACAAAATCTGTAACCGGGTCTGTAACCCCGGAAAAATAAACTTTTGTGGCAAGATCAAGATCAGTACCGGTAATGGTAAGATTATCTGCATGCTTTACAGGGTTAGGCGAAAGAGCAGTTACCCAAGGCAATGTTACGTGCAATGTATCTGTAGATTCAACAAAGCCGGAATCTGTACCGCTATAAGTAAGCACGAGTGTACCGGTTTGTGCATCTTCAGGAACGGTAACTTCCAGTTGATCTTTACTTTGATTTACAAAAGTGGTTACTACTTTTCCATAATTGAAAGTGACGCCGGTCACCCAATTTAAATAATCGCCTTTGATAGTTATATTTTCACCGGGCCGTGCGACAGCGGTTATCGAAGAAATGATAGCAGTAACTCCAATATTGAATTGTGTTTTTGAAGTAATGTCACCGGAAGGCGTTTTTAAGGTTACATAACCTTTTTCTGTTTCGCCGGGTACAATTACATGTATTTCTGTGTTTGATTGCGAAATAAAATTGCTGCTTGCAACACTGGCACCGGTGAAATCTATTTCAGTAACTGTATTAAGGTTATTACCAAAGAAACGGATCGTATCTCCAGGCTGCGCACCGGTAGGGCCGAAACTCAGCAATTGTGTCACACCGGAACTTGTATCGCTTGTATCTTTTTTACATCCAAAAAAAGTAATGGACGCAAACAATGCAGTTAGTATTACCAAACGCACGGTATAAGTTATTTTCATGCTTTATGTTGTTATGGTTGGTTAATATTTATTGATCAACTTTTGGTACAACTCTGAAATTGTCGAAGCTCAGGTCAGCGTCCAGGTCGCCGGGGCCTTGTAGCAGTACCATTGCCCAGTATCCGTTAGGGTTTACAACTGGTGGTTCTGTATAGCTGGCAACCACTTCATCATAAGGTATCACCACCGTTTGCCATTTACCCTTGCTATCGTAAGGCGGAGCCCATTTATACCCCTTTGTATCCTGTATTTTCGATCCGCCCGCATTAATGGTTATCATGCTATTGTTATAAGGCTTCATTGTGTTCACCTCAAATTTCAGATAGTATTTTTCGGGATGAAGAATGGCATCATCAGGAATATTTTTGCTATAGCTGGGCATAGAACCGGCGTCGCCATCAGCAAGTTCATTCCAGCCCCAGGCACCAACTTGTGCTTTTATCCGAAAATAGTTGCCATTAATTTTAGGCGGATCATTCGGACCAGGATTTGTTACTACAAGTGATGCATTGTTCCATCCTTCAAAAGGATCACTGCCAATAAATATATTTCTTGAATCCCTGAACCAAAAATCAGATTTTGTTTCTCCAAAATTGGTTTTAATAGTTATAGGTCCGGGTTGGGCATCTGCCGGAATTTTAAATTGCACCTGCTCATCTTCAAGAGAAACAATTTCCGCAGTTGCACCACCTGTAAATGTAATGGTAACAGGCGCATAAAAATAGTTACCAAGAATAGTGGCTACATCACCTTCATTCACAAATTCGCACACCATGCTGCTAAGTAACGGTTTACTTATCTGCACTTCAAAAGAATATTCCAGTTTATATCCGTTTTTAAATAAGATAGTCACCATGTTGTTGATCGTGTCAGGAATTTGGCTGGGCACAGATACCAGGATCGAAGTTCGACTCACATAAGTTGGCGTCAACCTTGACTGTTGATCGTTAAACCAAACTTGCTGCGCCTCTTGTAGATTATCACCAACAATTGCGATAAGCTGTCCTTGTCCCGCGCCTGCCAACAGCGAATCAGAAGATTCAGGGCTGGTTATTCTTACATAATTTACTATAGGAGTTCCCGATGATGTGTCTTTCTTGCAGGAAGTAAACATGCTTACACTTGCTATAAGCATTATCAGCGTTAATAAGATTTTATTTGTCGATTTCATTGAAGTAGTTATTTCTTTTTCAAAAATTGTTTTCTAACTTTTATGGATACTCCACCGGATCTCTTTTAAGATTAGGAGCCTGGCTTAGTTCTGCATTGGGTATAGGTAGCAGGAAATTGCCTTCGTTGGCATTAATCTGTCTTTCAGAAAACCACGACGTTTTAGTGAAAGTCCATACGGTTGGGTTTGGCATCTGGTCTGGCTTTGCAACGAACAGGCCCCTGTCCTGGGCATTCAACATATCAAATGCTTTTTGTGGATTCCAGTAATGCAAGCTTACGAAATCATACCAGGCCATTCCTTCCATTGCAAACTCTTTAAATCTTTCAGTATAAACATCATCCAATGTAAGCGGTCCGCTTCCATTGGCGCCTTCTACCACATAAGCAGGCAAACCAGCCCTTGTATGAACTGCGTTGAAATATTCAATAGCGGTTGGGTCTGTCGTTGAATTATTATTACCTATTGCTGCTTCTGCATAAATCAGGTATAGTTCCGCCAGGCGCATCATGTAAGTATCATTGGGATAGTGTTGCTGAGACGCGATGCCTGCAAGGTCAATCGGAGAACCAATTACATACTTCTTTACATTTAAAAAGTTATTGTCTGCATCTGTAAAGGGAAAAACTAATGCCTTTTTGGTACTCACACTCGTAATTTCGGGATAGGTAAAACCTGGCAACATAAAAGTGGCGTGAAGGCGTTGGTCTAAAGTTCTTCCTTTTAATGTACCATCGGGCTGCAAAGCAAAGCCATCGTATTGGCTCAACAGCCACCATGTGCAACCTTTATCTCCACCCCATCCGCCAAAAGAAATATCGGGACTGTAAGCAAGATATTCAGGCATACTATTAGCGGTACCCCAGGCGCCGGAGCCTGAGAAAACCCATTCCAGTTCAAAGAGCGATTCGCTGTTGTTATCATAAGGATATTTAAACAGGCTTTCGTAATTATCAAGTAGCTTTTTACCACTGTTGTTAATTACATCTGCAGCATAATATTTAGCACTGTCTAAGAACTCCTGGTTCCTTACGCCGCCGCTGCTTTCAACGCCTGCCCGTGTTAGATAAAAACGCGCCAGCATTCCTTCAGCAGACCATTTGGTTAATCGTCCGTCCTGTGATGCCGTTTCTGGCAGGTCTGCGGCGGCTGCGCGCATTTCGCGGGTAATAAAACGCCAAACGCTTGGTACTGT
>JAHEZA010000617.1 GCA_023251335.1 Chitinophagaceae bacterium
ATTGGCATCAATGTGCGTGGTTTCGCTATCTAACGAAATTTCTTTTTGATCAGATAATTTTTTTACCAAATCTTTTATTGCTTCTTCGCCTTCTATCAAAAAATAATTATGCGGCGTATTGTGAATATTTTTATCAGCCGCAAGCCCCGCTTTTTCTTCCGGCATTTCTGTTTCGGAAGGCTTTGACGGCATAGGTTCTGATGTGTTGCCAAATAAATCGCCCTGGACTACTTTTTTTTCTGTTTCGAAAACACTGTATTCTTCCCCAAGGATTCTTTTTCCCAGCGTTTTGAATTCGAGCTCTGCGAAAAGATTTTTTAAAGTCTCTTTATTGTATGCTCCTATTTTGAAATTTTCTTCATGAAACTCGCAGGGAACTTCAGTGACAATCGTTGCTAATTTTTTGCTGATGACTGCCATTTCTTTTCCTTCTCTTATTTTATTCCCCAACGCGCCTTTTATATTTTCCGCATCAGCCAACACATTTTCCAGCGTTTCATATTGTGCCAATAATTTTGCTGCGGTTTTTTCTCCTACGCCTGCTATTCCGGGAATATTATCTGACGCATCACCCATTAAACCAAGAATGTCTATAACCTGTTTCACATTTTTAATTCCCCATTTTTCACACACCTCTTTTTCGCCCATTATCTCCACATTGCCTCCCTGGTAACCGGGCTTATATATCTTAATATTTTCAGTAACCAACTGGCCAAAATCTTTATCAGGCGTAACCATAAAAACCTGATAACCTTGTTTCTCCGCCTGCTGTGCCAACGCGCCAATAATATCATCGGCTTCATAGCCATCACATTCCACAACTGGTAAATTAAAACCTTCAATTATTTTTTTTATATCGGGAATGGCAGCCAGTAAATCTTCGGGAATTTCCTGGCGCTGGGCTTTGTAAGCGGGAAAATCGGTATGCCTTTCGGTAGGGGCCTGCGTGTCAAAAGCTACAGCGAGATGCGTTGGCTTTTCTTTATTAATCAAATCAGCTAATGTATTGGTAAACCCAAATTGAGCATTGGTATTTTTTCCCTTAGTTGTAATTATCGGGCTACGTATTAAAGCATAATAAGAACGATAAATGAGTGCCATGGCATCAAGAAGAAATAATTTTTTTTCCATAAAAGTAAAATTAACGCAAAGGAATTTGGCAGCAAAAAGGACGACGAAGAAAAGAGCTTAATTAAGAAAATTCCCTATTTGTTTGTTTGCTGTAAGTGATCGTTTCCTGAATTTGTTCCCCTGCAAAAGTATTTTTTTCGAGCACTGCTGAAAATTTATAACAAACTATTTGTCTAATCGAATGAATGGTTTTGTAGCAGAATCCAACTTTTTTTTTGAGGGGTACTATATCCAAGAAAATGAAAAACATTCCCCTGGAATTACCAGATTTTTGTGGCACAAAGAAGGTGTTTTTTTAGGTTATTAACTTACCTTTGCACCCCATAAACAAAAAATAATGAGTGGCGCATTAAAAGAAGTAAGAAACCGTATAAAAAGTGTTCAAAGCACGCAGCAGATTACCAAGGCCATGAAGATGGTAAGCGCGGCTAAGCTGAGAAGGGCGCAGGATGCCATTATCCAGATGAGGCCTTACGCCCAAAAGCTCCAGGAAATGCTGGGCAATATTGTTGGTAATGCGGATGGCGACATCAACCTGGCGCTTGCAAAACAACGTCCTGTAGAAAAAATACTGATTATTGTGATAACCAGCGACCGTGGATTATGTGGTGGGTATAACAGTAATCTGATCAAATTGGTAAAACAGGATATCAGGGAAAAATATGCCACTCAGTTTGCTAAAGGAAATGTAGAAATTCTTCCATTAGGAAAAAAAGGATACGAGCATTTTTCTAAAAATAATTTCAAAGTAGTGGACCATTATTGGAATATATTCTCAGATCTCAACTTTGAGAATGTCGCGGCTGCAGCGAAATATGCTATGGACGCTTTTGCCAAGGGAGAGATAGATGCCGTTGATTTGGTGTACAGTGAATTTAAAAATGCAGCTACTCAGAAATTTATTGCTGAACAATTTTTGCCGGTAAAAAAATCAGAAAACAAAAAGGGAAGTGCAAAAGCCGATTTTATTTTTGAACCGGGGAAAGATGTTTTACTACAGGAACTGATGCCTAAGATATTAAATACCCAGTTGTATAAAGGAATTTTGGATGCGCATGCGAGCGAGCACGGGGCGCGGATGACGGCAATGGACAAGGCTACAGAAAATGCAAACGAA
>JAHEZA010000618.1 GCA_023251335.1 Chitinophagaceae bacterium
CAAAAACAATTCCTCGTTTTTCATCAAGGCTCATGCCCGACCAGTTGTTAGCACCACCAAGATATTGCCATGCGTCTTTATCTTCCCACGTGTCGTAGCCATATTCGCCAGGATGCGGGATCGTGTGAAAAATCCATTCCTGCTTTCCGGTAATCACATTAAAAGCCCTTATATCGCCGGGTGCAGCAGTAGCATCTTCTGCTACGCGCGAACCGAGTATCAATAAATTTTTATAGATAGTGCCTGGCGTAGTAGAAGTAATGTAAAGATTGTTAACATTCCGTCCAAAACCATTGTGTAGATCAACACGGCCATCATTACCGAAAGTTTTCATTAGCTTACCTGAGTTAGCATTCACGCAGATCAGATAATAGCCTACCGTATAAAAAATTCTATTATCGTTTTTCCCATCCGTCCAGTAAGCCACACCACGGCACGCGTTCGAAAAAACTGCAGCTAATTTCGACGAAGGGAGCGAGTCAGTAGCCAAAGCAATGACAGGATCAAAAATCCATTTTGTTTTACCAGTTGCGGCGTTCAACGCAAGCAATTTTACTTTCGCCGATATAGCGTACATGATACTATCCACAATGATCGGGTTACATTGTATTTGCGTATGTATGGAAGTATCCGCATCGCCTGTATGATATACCCACGCCACTTTTAATTGAGTTACATTGTTTGTATCAATTTCTTTTAATGAAGAATAATGCAAGGCGTCTTTTGTACCTCCATACACATTCCAGTTCTTATAAGAATCTTCCTTGTTAGACGCGCAAGATGAAATAAGCATTAAAATAATGGTTGACAAGAGGAGCGTCTTTATATTCATGTTTATTTTTTAATCAGTGAAGTGATTGAAAGATTTTATTGCAGCGTCACAATTCTATTTTAAATTGAATTTAATCTTCTCCATAAATTAATTTACAATCTATCTTAAACTTTTTTCCTTGCACTTTACTCAATTTATCCTCGATGATACCACAATCAAGGAGGTTATCTGTTGAAGAATGCCTTCCCGAAAAAACGTTGATGAGCAATTGAATATCTTTATCAGAAAGTGAATCATAAAGAGACTTTGAAAACTTTATGTTTTCAAACTTTGCAATACTACCATTTCTTATTTCGATGTCCTTACCGGCAATTCCTGTTTCGCCGGATTCAAGAAATGCTGTTGAAGTGGTATCTTTTGGAATGCCAATAAAGGATGCGCTCACTATTATAGTTTCATTTTCTTTTGAAAGTTTAGCTTCGGCTTTTTGGCTTAAATGAACTTCAATTTCAAATGCGGGAATTATCAGAGAATCACCATCCGGTTTAAAATAACCAAACTTAGAATTTGCGTTCCCGGTTTCTGTTTCTGTGGTTTTCTTTTCCGCCACTTTTTTATCACTACCATCCGAGCATGCAGATAAAAAAATAACGATCAACAAAAATGAACTTCTTAATACATGTGGCATAAAGAGGCTTTTGCGAAAATTACAAAAGATAAGTGGATGCGTTCTTCTCAAATTCAAATTCCATCAAAAATAACAATTAAGGCTTTTTGTTTGTTTACTGTTTACTTTGAAAATTGATTCGACAACTTTTAAAACAATTTCACCCGCCAGGTTCTTTCCCAACTTTCTCCTATAGCCAATTTGTTAATACCTTCTTTATTAATCAACTGCCCATCATGATGAATATTATCTGCAATACCACACCAGGGTTCCAGGCAAACAAACGGTGCGTCCTTTGCGGCCCATATTCCAAAAAAAGGAAAGCCTTCAAACTGAAATGTAAGCCCACGCGAATCCTTATCAGAATGCAATGTTATCTGTTGACTTTTCAAATCTTTTAATACAATAGCGTCTGCATAAAACAAAGAAGGATCAAGATGAAGCTCATGTTCGTCTAACGGTAATGCCTGCACGCCATCTCCTGTTAAGCCGCCATGTAATAGAAAACGGTTCAAAATCTTGTCGTCATTGAATTTCAGTGAGTAATCATTGTATTCCAGCTTTTCATCCAGAGGAACTCTAAATGCGGGATGCCCGCCCACGGAAAAATACATTGCAAAATCGTTTGTGTTCTTCACAACGTAGGTGCAGGAAAGCTCGTCTTCTTTTAATTCATAACGCACTTGAAAAATGAATTGGAACGGGTAAACCGAAAGCGTTTCCTCATCGCTACTCAAAGTAAAAAGAGCGGATGTGTCTAAAAGTTTTTGTGCCTCAAAAACTTTATCTCTCGCAAAGCCGTGGCGA
>JAHEZA010000143.1 GCA_023251335.1 Chitinophagaceae bacterium
TACTGCAATGCTATCATTAAAGCTAATAATAGCAGGATAAGAAAATTCTTCATCTTCTTTACCATTTTCCAGGTCTATTTTTTTAGGCCATGTTTTCCCATTATCAAATGAAATAGCGAGCGCAAGCTTACCCCTCGATCCCCAATCTTTTGTTGTTGGATTATAAGCTAATACTAATGTGCCGTCAGATAATTTAGCAATATCAATTCCGCTATTGGGATTGGGCAAAGAAGTTTTATAAACAGGTGACCATGTTTTGCCATAATCTTTGGAATCGCTGCGGCATATTACGCCGGAAGTGCTTCTCAGCAGGGCGTGTACATTGCCCGGTGACGATTCCCAAAGTGTAGGTTGTATGATTCCCTTTCCGGGGATTTCTTTACGATCAATCTGAAGATATGGCGTAGCCTTCCAGGTCTTTCCTTCATCATCAGTGCGGTCGAAAAAAGCATTCCACATACCTTGTTCATTGGATGCGCCCGCAATCCATGAACCATCAGACAAAAGGATTATTTTATTTCGAACCGGCCCACGTCCGCCGTGATCTCCTTTAACCAACTCCCTGGCTTCTGACCAGGTCTTCCCGTCATCGTCCGAAGTTTTTACCCAGGTTTCCCATTGAGGAATTTGTTTTCCTACTTTGAAGAAAAGATCGATTTCCCCTTCAGGCGATTGGAATAAAACCGGGTTCCAATGGGGTTCGTTAATAATTTTTGCTACTTCAAATGTTTTACCCCACGCCCCTGGCGTTCCTTTCGTCATCCAAATACCAACATCATCATCCTTTTCTTCTGTTCCACCAAACCAGGCTGCCATAAAATCTCCATTTTTCAAATGAATGATAGTTGAGGCATGGCACTCAGGATAGGGTTGATCATCCCCGAAAAAAAATCCTCTAAGAGGAATAGAATCCAATCGGTTGGGGGCTTTCATTTTCTCAATATAAGTAGATTTTGAAAAACAATTGTATAGTGTAAAGAGTGCAAAAAAAATAAGGCTTAATTTCTTTAAGTTAATTGTTCTTTTCATTTTATAAAATTTCTGTCGTGTATTATACCAGGGCCATGTCAGCCTATAATTGTCGGGGGCGTGCTTCCCGCAAAGCAACCAAGTTCACAAAGAAATAACTTTATGGCCTCCGTGTCTTTGTGGGATCAATGACATGAACAAGTCCTGAAAAATACTCCATTTTTTTAGCTTGATGAATTTTTTGAACACTTATGACAAGATGCTACAATTGATGGATAAGATAAGGTAAAGAGCGCCCTTGTTAGTGTTTTATTTTTGTAAGAAGTAAAATAATTAGCAGACACTTTATTAAAAAGACAGGCTAAAAGTAAGTGCCAGATGATTTACCTAACCGCTTATTAACTATTTCAAGGACCATAAAAAAAATCACAATGAAAGAAAATGTTGAACGGAAGTTTATTCCTGTTATGTTGACTCCTTTTAAAGAAGATGGAAAAATTGATTTGAATGGTCTTAGCGAGATCATTGAATTGTATCTGCACGCGGGTGCAAAAGGATTATTTGCCAATTGCCAGTCCAGTGAAATGTTTCATTTAAGCGATGAAGAACGATTACTGATTGTTAGGCATACTTTAAAGATAACAGACGGGAGAGTGCCGGTAGTAGCAGTTGGTAATTTTGGAACAACAATCGCTGAACAGGCTGATTTTATTCATAAAATTTATGATACCGGCGTCAAAGCAGTTATTATAGTTACGGGCCTTATTGCTGAAGAAAATGAAAGCGATGAAGTTTTTAATGACCGAATATTTGAGTTATTTAATCTGACCGGACAAATTCCACTTGGATTTTATGAATGCCCCGAGCCATATAAAAGAGTGCTATCTGCAAAACAACTTGAAAAATTTGTTACTACTGGCCGAATAATTTACCACAAGGATACCTGTCTCGATATAGAAATGATAAAAGATAAATTAAACACTACAAAAGGTTTTGACTCGTTTGGCCTGTATGATGCTTACGCCGTAAACGCAGTGGCTTCATTAGAAGCTGGCGCAGCAGGGCTTTCGTGCATCCAGGGCAATTTTTTTCCTGAGCTGATTGTATGGTTGTGCGATCACTTTGATGATATCAATGCAAATGGCAGTGTATGCAAAGTGCAACAATTTTTAACTGACCACATGGAAGTTATTCATCACGCCTACCCTATTGTTGCGAAATATTACCTTCAAAAACGTGGAATAAATATTTCTACTTTTACACGAACTAACACGGAAGATTTTACTTTGGAAGTAAAAAATAACGTGGATATTCTCTATGATAAATATAATCTTCTTCAAAAAGAGCTTAAAGCTGAATTTAGTTTACAATGAATCAATGATTTGTAAACTCTGTTTATTGTTGACGATGTATGTTTGGATTTTGCCCGGTTTTAGCCAACCTTTTTCGCCAAATCATGGACAATTTAAAATAATGCAACTCACGTTTGATACCAGCGGTCATACGATCCACAACACCCAGTGTTTTTCTCCCGATGACAACTGGATCGTATTTGACACACGCAACAATGACACGATGATTGCAGCCACAGGAAACATTGTGATGGTAAATACACAAACCGGTGAAATCCGCAAACTTTATGATACAAAGCACCAAACCCTTTATGGGCCGGGAGTCGGAGCAGCTACTTTTTCACCGGTGACTAACCGTATTATATTTATTCATGGTATTCGAAACGCTGATAAAAATAATCCTTATGGAATAACACGACGTACAGGAATAGCCATTGATATTGCAAAACCATTTCATCCGATATTTATGGATGCACGTGATATTACACCGCCATTTACCCCCGGTGCATTACGTGGAGGAACACATGCGCATAACTGGAGCGCTGACGGAAAATGGATCAGCTTTACCTACAATGATTACATTATGCAGCAACTGGAAAAAAAAGATTCTGCAGTGAAAGATCTTCGTACAGTAGGAGTGATGGTGCCAGGCCACCCTGTTCAACTAGCTTACGATGGATCGGAAGAAAATAATAGCGGTGAAATGTTTGCTGTAGTAGTAACAAAGGTTACCGAAACCCCTGGGCCGGGAAGCGATGAAATTGATAGGGCCTTTGATGAAGGATGGATTGGGACAAAAGGTTATAAGAAGAACGATGGTAGCTGGCAACACCGGGCCATCGCATTTCAGGGCGAAGTGATCAATCTTGATGGAACAAAAAAAACTGAAGTTTTTATAGTGGATTTGCCTGAAGATTTGACAAAAGCGAACCCAGGCGAACCGCTTGAAGGAACAATTAGTTCAAGGCCAAATGTACCTGCGGGGGTAGCACAACGGAGAATTACCTATACTTCAAATGGAATAGAAGGCCCTCGCCACTGGCTACGATCTGCTCCTGACGGCCATCTAATTGCTTTTTTATCAAAGGATAACCAAGGCATTATCCAATTGTTCGGAGTAACGACTGATAGTGAAAAAATCACACAACTTACTTTTAATTCTAATTCAGTTCAAGGATCATTTAATTTCAGCCCGGATGGTACGCACATTGCGTATCTGGCTGATAATAGTGTTTTTGTTACCGATATCAAAACGCACAAGTCTAAACGCTTAACTCCCCGGGCTTCCGACGAAGAAAATGTGATCGGTTCAGTAGTTTGGTCAAATCAAGGTTCCATGCTCGCTTTTAATAAGTACATAAAAGATAAAAAAACAGGTAAATTATTCCTGCAGATATTTATATTAAAAGATAACTTGCTATAATTTTATATATAAAGCAGGCTATATTATTTTTATGAAAATCACAGAGATTTATTCAAACAGGGGAAGAATTTCACTGAATTTTTCGGTCTTCAGATAATCACGTTTATAAGTCAGAGGGGTTACTCCAATTACTTTTTTAAATTGTCTGTAAAAATTAGAGATATTATAGAATCCACATTTGTCCGCTATCTGATCAATAGACATTTTATCTTCTATTAAAAAATGGCAGGCATGGCTAATGCGAATTTCGGTGAGGAAATCATAGTAGGTTTTGTTGGTCATTAATTTAAAATAACGGCAAAATGAGGTGGCAGTAAGATTACTAATGGCTGCAATTTGTTCCAAAGTGATAGGTTGTGAATAGTTAGCCATTGTATAGCTGCATACAATGTTCAATCGTTCTGTTTCATATTTGTTAGACTGGTAAAAATTCTTTTCCCTGGTAACCTGGTAACAATCTTTTGTTTCGGATAAAATTTTGAGAATAGAAAGTAAGGCAATGAGTCGGTCAAGACCTTCTGCTTTCGATGCGGCTTCAATTATCGGAACAAGTTTATCACGGGTTTCATTTATGATTACCATCCCGCTTTTTGCCTTTTCAAAAAGTAATGGAAGAAGACGTGCTTCTGGCAATAATAGCATGTCATTTCCCATAAAATTTGATGAGAAATGAAGAACTATTGCTTCAACACCATATTGGGAAATGTCCTCGGGAGCATCTTCCCTGCAATGCCATTTATGCGGAAGATTTTCTCCCAACAGAAGAATCTCGCCATCTGAAAAATTACTGATATTGTCGCCAATAAAACGAACACCTTCTCCTTTAATGAGATAATGTAATTCCAGTTCAGGATGATAGTGCCATAACGATCCGAAGGACGAATCACGGCGAATACTGAATGATGATTCTAATTGCGACGGCACTTTATGGAAATGAGGTTTCATATTTGCGAAGAATTAGAGTTGTAAATTTCGGTTATTTAAAAATAGGGATAAAAAGCCGTATGGACAATTCTTTTTGTTAACATAGTTAATGATAAATTTATTGGTACAGTAAACAAAGAAATAATGAGAATTTTGGTTAATTGGTTGCTTCACTTTTGATGACAAGTAAATAGATTTTGACATTCCCATCTGATAAATTATTGGCCGTAGTAAAGCAAGAATCCCAATAACAATAGACGGATTTTTTTAATTTGCATAAGGTATCAATGCTATTGCCTGATGACGTTAAAAACATTGACGATGAAGTTACTCCGTCTTATTCTGGCAGACACAATTTACTTCGGATCTGGCACCCGCCGATTAAATCAAAGCATTAAAATAGATGTCATCAAGGCCATGTTGCATTATCAAAGAAGTTTTCTTTTAAAATCAAATTGTAAATCTGGATGAAGTGACGAGAGCACTTTTTCAATTTTCTTTAATTGCGCATCATACAAATTCCTTAACTGTACGCTCTGTTTCAATGGGATTGAATGAATAATGATGCAGTTAGAAAAATGGATTAATAATTCGGCTTCAACCTGTTTTGATAATGAAAACCGAATGTGTTTGTTTACGTTCTTCAGAATTTTACGAACACTTTTTTTAATATAGTAAATGCTATGTTTATTAATTTCCAAAAAAGAGTTTTCGGTGTCTGATTTCACCTTTTCAATATAATTGTTCAGATCATCTGCATCAAAAAGGAGAAAGCTAAATAATTCTTTGTTTTCTTTTTTAAACTTAGCCAATCTGATACAATAATCCAGCAACTCTTTCGCATCTCTTTTTTCAAGATCTTTTCTAATTTCATTAAGATCGGGAGTATTCATATTTTGTAAAGATAAAAAGGTCATACGCTTTTAATAAAAAAAAGGAAATCATAAAGACTTCCCTTTTTTCGGTTTATGCGTGTGTAATATAATTGCCTTCGTAAAGTACTTTTACAGAGGGAATGATTTATATGATTTGTTGACCACCCGTTGACACAGTTATCATAATGATCAATCAACACGATTGCTAAAAAATAATTAAGGAAAGGAAAATAAGAGCTTTTCTTTTACAAACAGTAATGAGGGATATTCGGCAATTGATAACGAAGGATGGAATAATTTCCCCGTTTTAATATTTTGTAAAACTATCTTTTTATATTTGAAAATGCAAACGTGATCTTAACTAAATTTTTAAAAAGTGAAAAATGTCACCAATTTGTATTGATTCGTTCCGGAATAAAAAGTTGTTAACTCAAAAAAGTTCACAATATTGTAATCCAATTATATCGTACATTTAGTAGAAAATATGCCGGTGTATCCTAACACTATTTTAAGAAGTATTTGGCATACTATTAGGATTATAAATTTAAAAAATTGTCATGAAAATAAATTCCGGAATAATTATTTTAATAGGTTTAATTATGTCAAATGCATCATTAGCCCAGGATTCAACCCATGAAAGATTGGTAGATAAATATTATCCAAAAGCTGAACAGGCACCCCCCGTTCCAAAGACTGAAAAGGTAAATCCGGTAACTACGACCACAACACAACCTGCAGCGGCAAACGCCCCGGTAACAGCAGTACCTTTGCAAGCCACGGTTACGCCACCGGCCTCATCAGCCAGCGAGCCGCTTAACGAAATAAGCAATGAAGTGGTTCCTGTTACACAGACAACTTCACAGGTTCAGGCTTCTCAAAGCCCAATAAATAATGAGGTAGGGAAAATTAATAAAAGTACAGATAGCACAAAAAAAGGAATCGATAATTACAATTCTAATCCCGCGCCTCCAATATACAGAGATACACGTCTGGGTAGTAGTTCACCAATGTATAATACTTACGAAAAAAACAATAATGGCGCGGGCTCTATAACCACAAATCCGAATAAAGGATAGCACAAATTGCCAAATTAGTTCAGGATCATTTCAAACATT
>JAHEZA010000619.1 GCA_023251335.1 Chitinophagaceae bacterium
AAAGCCCCCGCCTTTTTTGATTCGTATATTTTTTGCGGAACCTTGAAGGACGTTTTTAATATTTTATATAACTTAGCAATCATTCAAAACACCTTTTATGAAAAAATCCTATTGGCCGTTTGTTTATCTATTATTGCTGTTATTTGTTTTTATTTTTTTACCAGGACTTATTCATGCTCAGGGGCCCAGCGATCCCGGAGATGGCGGAATTGATCCGGGAGGTGGGACTGGTCCGGATCCAGGATGTAATCCCGATTTTCCCTGTCCTATTGATAGCGGCCTTGTAGTATTGATAGTGGTGGGTGTAGGTTATGGATTAAAAAAAATAAGAGATCAAAGAAAAGTAACATCAGTTTCTTAATTATTTGTTTGTTTACTGTCCTTCGGACAAAAACGGCCTATGTATCGTTGTAAATCAGAGTAGCACTGTATTTCGGGCATAATTTATTCAAAGAAACCCTCCTGTTTAAATATTTTCAGTTAAATTGCGTTACCTGAAATGAAACCCCCTTCGTATAAATTTATTGCCATTCAAACTGAGTATGCAAATTAAATACCTATTGTTCCGGATTCGATCTCAGAAAGCGGCCAATAAATGGGACCGTGGTCTGAATTTGGGGAACGTTTTTTATCATCCGGTGTTATTTTTTTTGGCCACTGCTGTAATGTTTTATTCGTGTAGTTCTACAAAAAACACCACTTACTTTCAGAATATCCCAACTGATACAACACTCAATAACCTGGTATCAAAAGATTTTGAACCTAAGATTCAAAAAGGAGATATGTTAGGTATCACGGTTTCGAGTCTTAGCCCTGAAAATACGATGATATATAATGCACCACAAAATGCGCAGGGGCCGGTGCTGGGTTACCTGGTAGATGGAAACGGTGATATACAATTTGTAAAAATCGGAACCATCCATGCAGCCGGTATTACCCGGAAAGAACTGAAAGCTACGTTGGAAAGAGACCTGGCTTCATATCTCGCGCAGCCGGTGGTAGCGGTGGGTTTTTTAAACAGGCATGTTACCATGATTGGAGGAATATCACCACAAATCATACCGATGCCAAACGATAATATGACTATTTTGGACGCGCTTGCGGCAAGTGGTGGGATAGTTACAAAGGGGAGGCCTGATAATATTTTAGTCGTTCGCGAAAAAGGAGATTCAAAAGAATTTAAAAGGCTGAACCTGACAGATAGTTCAATATTTTATTCGCCCTATTTCTATATGCAGCCCAATGATATTGTATATGTAGAGCCTGTTGTAGAAAAAAATTATACCTGGCTTAAAATTTATTCATTGGTAATCACAACCATTACTTTTATTTTCTTTATTATAAACGAGGTAAAACCCTAACCCAAAAGTCTTTAAATGGACGAGGAACAATTTTTTAAGGAAAAAACAGATTCAAATATCTTTAAGCAGGTAATTTACAAATACCTGCCGTTCTGGCCATTATTTGTGATCACTACATCTATCTGCATGCTGGTTGCTTATCTGGATCTTCGCTCACAAGTGCCGGTCTATGTGGCTTACGCAAAAGCACTGCTAAAAGATCCTCAAAAAAGCGGGAGCGATTCTAAGGTGCTGGACGCTATGAATATTTTCGGAGAGAAAAAGATTGTTGATAATGAAATTGTAGTGCTGCGTTCGCCCGATCTGATGACTGAAGCTGTAAAAGAATTGGATCTCTATGGGTTGGTTTACAATAAAGGAAACGTTCGTACCGAGGAATTGTACAAGGCCAATTCACCGGTGAAATTTGTAGCGCTGGATAAGGACGATTTTAATTTATATGCAACTTATTTTTTTTCAGTTGACTGGAAAAAAGAGATGATCCAAATTGACAATAAAAATGTTCCATTTGATTCTACCGTAGTGCTCGGCACAGATGTAGTGAGGCTGGTAGTTAATCATGAGTATAATCCAAATGTAACCGGCAAAAATTATTTTGTTCAGTTTTTTCCTCCTTCATCAGCGGCAGGTTCCATCGTGGGGGGGCTCAAAATTTCCCCATATTCTTATTCTTCCACCATTTTAAACGTCTCGCTTGAAACCCCTGTCCCCGAAAAAGGACGCGATATTTTAAAAAAGGTTTTTGAGATTTATAACATAAACGGAGTTCAGGACAAAAATGAAATTTCTGAGAAAACGCTTAATTTTATTGATGACCGCCTGGGCCTGGTTGCCGCACAATTAGACAGTGTCGAAAGAAATATTGCAG
>JAHEZA010000144.1 GCA_023251335.1 Chitinophagaceae bacterium
TTCGTTTCGAAAAAAAGTCAGGCTGGCTCCGGCCCTGGAATGGGGGTAGTCTCTTTGTCCTGAACCTGGTCTTTTTTGACATTCTCGTTTATACAATCAAAAAAAGTCGGGATGACTGGATTCGAACCAGCGGCCTCTTCGTCCCGAACGAAGCGCGCTACCGGGCTGCGCTACATCCCGAAATAACAGATCAATTTTTTTGATTATGGATTTTACAAATTTAAGCGGTTAAAAATAATTGCTAAAAAATAGCCGGTAAAAATAGCCGCCTCAAACTTTTAGATACCTTAAACAGCTTAATTCCTAATTTTGCAGGATGATAATAGAGATACTTAAATCTAAAGTGCATCGCGCAGTAATTACCGAGGCCAACCTGAATTACGTAGGCAGTCTTACACTTGATGAAGACCTGATGGATGCGGCAAATTTAATAGAAAACGAAAAGATAACGGTGGTGAACGCCAATAATGGTGAACGCCTTGACACCTATCTCATAAAGGGAGAAAGGGGTAGTGGTGTTGTTTGCTTGAATGGGCCTGCCGCCCGCAAAGGTACTGTTGGGGATGTGGTAATCATTATTTCTTACGCGCAAATGGATTTTGAAAAAGCAAAATCATTTAAGCCATCTGTTGTTTTTCCCAAAGAAGGAAATAAGTTATCATGATTAGGAAAATCATGAAATAATCAACATAATTTCATGGAAAGAATTTTTGCAATAGGAGATATACATGGCTGTAGCAAGACCTTTGAAGTGATACTTTTTGATAAGTTGCAAATTCAAAAATCGGATCAGATTTATTGCGTTGGCGACTATATTGACAGAGGCCACGACAGTAAAGGTGTGATTGATATGATTTTAAAATTACGTGACGACGGTTATTCCATTTATACACTTAGGGGCAATCATGAACAGATGATGATTGATGCTTTTACTTTTGAAGAGGCAATGGAAGTCTGGATAAAAAATGGTGGTGGCCAAACTTTGGAAAGCTTTGGAATTGCTTCTTTGAACGATTTGCCGGATCGTTATTTATCTTTTTTAATGGAGACTGAATTTTTCTTCGAAAAAGATAATTACATTTTTGCACATGCGGGTTTGAATTTCCGCAATGAGAATATTTTTGAAGACAAAGAAGCCATGCTTTGGATAAGGGATTTCGATCGGTACCAACCGGCGTTGGGAGATCGGTTATTGATACATGGCCATACACCTGAGCGATTAAATTACATTCTCAATCAGAAAGAGAATTGTATCAATATCGATGGAGGCTGCGTTTACATTCATAAGAAACATTTTGGAAACCTGGTAGCAATGGATTTGGACGAAAGGAAATTTATTTCGGTGGCTAACTGTGAATAAATGGCTGAAATGTGTAAACAAAAAAGATAATTTTGAACGGTTTGATATCCTTGTTTTAGGTAGCCAAACAAATATGTATTAAGTTTGACCATCCTGGATTTATCAAAGCAATTTTTTTACTACGATCATAAAAACGAATAGTTTTATAGGCTTCACTGAATTTAATTTTGGTATTCCGGCAAATAGTGCTCGTGGCAATATTGATTTGATTAAACAGACGATAAATTTCTTCTTCAAATATTCTGACAAGTTGACCAAAATTATACTCTTCGTTTACACTTGCATGTTAAGCTCGATTTCTTTTGCACAAAAAAAGAATGCTTCCTTTCAATTACATATTTATCCCACAACCGAAACAATTAAAATAGATGGAATCGCAGATGAGACGGTGTGGCAACACGCTGAAGTTGCAAAGAATTTTTTCATGGTCTTGCCCATGGACACCAGCCTTGCAAAAGTGAGAACAGAAGTTGGAATGACCTTCGATAAAAACAATCTTTATCTTTTGGCTAAATGCTATGATGCCCCAAGAAAAACTGAAATGGTAGAATCTCTAAGAAGGGATTTTAGTTTTGTAAAGAATGATAATTTTATTGTTTTCATAGACCCGTTTGATAACCAGACGGACGGATTTGCGTTTGGAACTAACGCGGAAAATGCCCAATGGGATGGACTTATGTATGAAGGTGGTTCCGTAGATTTAAACTGGGACAACAAATGGTATTCTGCGGTGAAGCATTACGCTGACAGTTGGGTGTTGGAAATGGCGATCCCTTTAAAAACGCTTCGTTACAAAAAAGGAGTAACCGAGTGGGGAATTAATTTTAGCAGAAACGATTTAAGAACAACAGAAAAATCAAGCTGGACACCTATTCCGAGGCAATTTCCTACGGCTTCACTGGCTTACACAGGCACGCTCGTTTGGGAAAATTCACCAACGGTTCAAAAAGGAAATGTGTCGCTAATTCCTCATTTGTTAACGGGTGTTTCGAAGGAAAATATTCCATCCTCGCCATCAGACTTTAAACATGAAGCCGGGTTGGATGCAAAAGTGGCGGTTACCTCATCTTTAAATCTTGACCTTACGGTAAATCCCGATTTCTCGCAGGTAGAAGTGGATAAGCAGGTGACTAACCTCGACCGGTATGAATTATTTTTTCCGGAAAGAAGGGAATTTTTCCTGGAGAATGGCGATCAGATAAACAACTTTGGTTATCCGGGGATACGCCCTTTTTTTTCGCGGCGTATCGGGCTGGGCATACCGATCAATTACGGCGGAAGATTCAGCGGAAACCTTAACAAAAAATGGCGCGTTACTTTAATGGATATGGAAACAGCAAAACAACACGACATCGGACTGCCGGCTCAAAATTTTGCAGTGGCTGCTATTCAAAGACGAGTGTTTTCCAGATCGAATGTTAATCTGCTGTTTGTGAACAAACAATCCATGAATTACACGCCCGGAAAGGATTCGCTGCATCCGCAATATTCATTATATAACCGGAATATAGGCGCTGAATATAATCTTGCCTCCTCAAATAATATATGGACAGGAAAATTATTGTTTTTAAAATCCTTTTCTCCGGATAAAAACGACAACAGTATTGCGAACGCCGGCAACCTGAAATATTCCGGTAAGCGATGGTTGATCAATGCAGCTTATGAATCGGTGGGGAGTGATTATAATGCAGAAGTAGGATATGTGCCCAGGATCAATTATATCAAGATGAATCCGCAAATATCTTACACATTTTTTCCGAAAGGCGGAAATATATTAACGCATGGCCCCCAGTTAAATTCAATTTATTTTTTTAATAAGAAGTGGAAGCAAACAGATCACGAGAATGTGTTCACCTACCTGGTTACTTTCAGAAATAAGGCCACCTTATCGGCCGTAGGAATGGATGATTATGTGCAGATACTTTTTCCTTTTGATCCGACGAACAGTGGTAAAGATTCTTTATTATACAATTCAAAATATTCATGGCTGACCACCGGCGCCGATTTTGTTTCAAAACCTCAAAGTCTTTTTACTTATAGTTTTTCCATTCGGTATGGAGGTTATTATGCTAATGGAAAAAAATATTCTGTAAGTACTGAAATCGGTTACCGTTTTCAACCGATACTTAATTTAAGTTTAAGTGCATCCTACAATAAGTTGCAACTTCCTGAACCGTGGGGAAACACAGGGTTTTGGCTTGTTGGCCCTAAGGTGGATCTCACATTAACTACAAAATTATTTTTCACAACTTATGTTCAATACAATCAACAATTAAATAACACGAACGTGAATGCACGCTTCCAATGGCGCTACAAGCCTGCTTCTGATCTGTTTATTGTTTATACTGATAATTATTTGGTAACGCCATTTGCTGTAAGAAACAGGGCAATATTGTTGAAGTTCACTTATTGGTGGAATCCATAAGGAAATAAGAAATCTGATTATTTGTGGATTTACTATGCCGTTGAATTTTTTTGACAAAGCAATCGGCCTATTAAGAAGCTGTTCATAAACTGGAAAAAAAATATCTGCACCGGTTGGACGAATTGCCAGCCATGAAGTCTTATAAAATTTGAAGTTTATTTTAATGCGCTTCGGCAAAGACAGACAGCAGATGGCCGGCGGTATAAAAACAACTTTGGCAATTCTCATTTTCCAAAACTTACCACACAAGAAAAATTACTTTCTCCACTGCCTAATTCTGCTGCAGCCGCGTTGCTAATGATTATCAATAACCCGTCATTTTGTTTTATGTCAGGTATAGCATCTAACACCTTCGCATAAACGCTTTTTCCGGTAGTATTATTGGTAATTTTCAATACAGTTCCCGCGACCGCATCATTATTAAAGCAATAGTATTTCCCGTCCTGCCAGCCACTCGTAGATTTAAAAACGCCAGCAAGTCCTGTTTTATCAACAAAAGATTTATTGGTTGTTTGCTGATTGTATAAGTTCTTAAAATAACCGCCGTAAAACCCCGGATCAGTCTTATCGCTTACGTTAGCCGGCGACGTTGCAGCGGCAACAGGCTTATCCGTAGAAACACCTTTGGTTCCTTCAGGCGCCACAGCGTTGACCACGGGGATAGCAGCAGCAATTTCCTCTGTATTGGTGTTCGCGGGTTTTGGTTCCTTGGCCGTTTCTCCGGTGTTTGCTAAAGCAGCGTCCGAATTACCCACTTTTAAAAAACCAACAATGATAGGAGTTCCAACACTTAAATCATTGGATTGAAGATGGTTCCATTCTTTCAGGGAAGCGACGGAAACTTTGTTATAATTCTCGCCGAGGCGATATAATGTTTCGCCGGATGCAATCGTATGATAAACCGGGACCACATTAGCCTGCGCATCCTTTTGTGTAAAATTTGTTGTAGTTAAGGGAACTCTTAATACCTGGCCAACATGTAAAGGAGTTTTCAGTTGAAGATGATTGAAAGTGGCAAGTTCATTGGTGCTAACATTATACATACGCGCCAAACTGTAAAAAGTTTCTTTGGGTGCGATCGTATGATTTAGGTAAATGTCGTTTTGCGTCCCATTGATTTCAAGTTTATGCTGTTGTGCCCACAAAAAATTACTTGTGAGAATAGTAATTAAAACCAACATCAATCGTCTGATCATAAAAAAAATTTACAGTGCTTAAAAAGTATCCACTTTTACATCAATATGACGTATCAATCTGACCGTGGCAAAAATATCTATTTCAAAATTTAGAGAATGTATGGATGAAGTTAAAATTTGTTAACATACAAAAGCGAAGTGACTAATGTAAAAATAATTTTCTCACGATTCGCCATTGATGATTCCCATTGATTCACCATTCACGATTGACCATTCACAACTCACAACCGCTCCTGCCATCTCACCGTCATTTCATTTTTCCATGATAAAAAATCTCCTTCAATAATGTGTTGCCGCGCATCAGTAACTATATGCAAATAAAACGCCAGATTATGAATGCTCGCTATTTGCAAACCCAATATTTCTTTTGACTTTATCAAATGGCGCAGATAAGCCTTGCTGTAATAATTGCTTACTTCACATTCAATTCCATCATCAACGGGAGAAAAATCTTTTTCCCATTTTTTATTATCAATATTTATAATGCCTTTACTGGTAAATAACATCGCATTTCTTCCGTTACGCGTAGGCATCACACAATCAAACATATCCACACCAAGAGAAATACATTCCAATAAATTCCACGGCGTACCCACGCCCATTAAATAACGAGGTTTATTTTCAGGAAGATTTTCACAACACAGTTCACATATCTCATACATTTTTTCTGTTGGTTCTCCCACGCTCAGTCCACCGATCGCATTACCGGTAGCTTCTTTTGAAGAAACATATTCGCATGAAAATTTTCGCAGATCATGATGTACACCACCCTGGACGATTGGAAATAAATTTTGCGAGTATCCGTACTTGTTAGTTGCCTTATTAAATTGTTCAAAGCACCGGTCAAGCCACCTGTTAGTTAGTTCCAACGACTTTTTTGCATAACTATATTCACTTGCGCCAGGCGGGCATTCATCAAAAGCCATGATGATATCGCCGCCAATAATTCGTTGTATGTCTATTACTTTCTCCGGAGAAAACAAGTGCCTGCTACCATCAATATGGCTTTGAAATACCGCACCTTCTTCTGTGATCTTTCGAGTACCACTCAGTGAAAAAACCTGGTAGCCACCGCTGTCGGTAAGAATTGGTTTATTCCAATTCATAAATTCGTGCAGACCTCCCGCAGCTTCCAATATTTCTAAACCCGGCCTTAGATACAAATGATAAGTATTCCCCAGGATAATTTGCGCATGAACATCCTCATACAATTGCTGTTGGGTAACTGCTTTCACGCTTCCGGCCGTCCCTACAGGCATAAATATGGGAGTCAGTATTTCTCCATGATCAGTAGCGATTTTTCCTGCCCTTGCTTTCGTAAGAGAATCGGTATGTTGAAGATCAAATTGTAATGCGGCCATCGAATAAATTTATAGCGGGCAAAGATAACATGCAAAAATTTATATGTTCCTTTCCCCGGAAAGCTGTCCCGTAAAAAACCCGAGGTTTGGGAAAGGTTAACATTATTTTTTTGCATCTATTTATAAGCAAAGTATGTTTGCATTCTAAATGGAACTAACTGATTTATTAAACCCCCCGGGAAACATCCTTTTTCTCAGTTTTTGTATAATTGCTTTTATACAATTATTCTTTTACTTGTTTTTCTTTTTACGACTTGCATTTTACAAACCGAAAGCAAAAAATACTTTTCA
>JAHEZA010000145.1 GCA_023251335.1 Chitinophagaceae bacterium
GCCGTTCAATTGCATCGGCGCAATATAATCCTGCAGTTCATTCAATAATTGTTCAAAAATATTTTGTTCCAGTTGCAGTATTTTATCTTCTGCTCCTGTTATTTTTTCTTCATATTCCTTTAGCTCCGGAGTGATATATCTTTCGGCATTGGTGAGGGTTTGTTTCCTTATCCAGTTTTCCGGCACCTTATCTTTATGCGTATTGGTAACTTCAAGATAGTATCCAAACACATTATTGAAGCCAATTTTCAAAGAAGAAATTCCGGTGCGTTCCGTTTCTTTTTGTTGCAATTTTAGCAGGTGTGCCTTTCCGTTAGTAACAATACTTTTTAATTCATCCAGCTCCGCGTTTACACCCTCTGCAATCACGTTTCCTTTGGAAACCGCAGCCGGCGGGTTTTCAATAATCTCTTTAAAAATTTTATCAGCGATATATTTACAGGGGTTTAATGAATCGCCAAGGCGTTTTAAGTATTCATTGGAGGATGCGTCGCAGGAATCCTTTACCTGTGCGGCCAGTTTTAATCCTTTACCGATTTGCAATACTTCACGCGGATTTATTTTCTTTAGGGGAATTTTACTTACCAGTCTTTCAATATCGCCTGCCTGTTTTATATGTTGCCCAATCTTGTTTTTCTCTTCCGGTGATTTAATAAAATATTCTACCAGGTTTAGCCGCTCTTCAATTTTGCCAATTTCAGTAAGTGGTAATAATATCCAGCGTTTCATTAATCGCGCGCCCATGGGCGAAACCGTATTATCCAAAACTTTCAGCAATGAATTATTATTTTCTCCGCTTCCAATTAATTCAAGATTGCGAATGGTAAACCGATCCATCCACAGATAATCGCCTTTGTCAATTCTTTGAAGGGACGTAATGTGCTGCAGGTTCGGATGCTCTGTGTCTTTTAGATAATGAAGAATGGCGCCCGCCGCAATGATGCCGGTCTTCATATTTTCCACGCCAAAGCCTTTCAGGCTTTGGGTTCCGAAATGTTTCAATAAAGTTTCCTGTGCATATTGTTCAGTGAAAATCCACTCGTCAAGTGTATAGGTGTAAAACTTACTTCCAAAATAGCTTTTAAAATTTTTTTGTTGATTGCGTTGAAAAATCACCTCAGCAGGATTCAGGCTTTGCAATAATTTATCGGCATATTCTTTATCGCCTTCGGCAATAAAAAATTCTCCGGTAGAAATATCAAGAAAGGAAATGCCTGCTTTATCGTCAACAATATGGATGCCGCATAAAAAATTATTTTGATTGTGTTCGAGCAGTTTATCGTTAGTGGCTACTCCGGGAGTCACCAATTCTGTAACGCCGCGTTTTACAATTCCCTTTGCCTGCTTCGGGTCTTCAAGCTGATCGCAAATGGCTACGCGGTAACCAGCCTTTACTAATTTATGTAAATAAGTATCTAATGCATGGTGTGGAAACCCTGCGAGTTCAGGAGCAGTTGAAGAAGCATTGTTTCTTTTGGTCAATGTAATTCCTAAAATACGCGCAGCGGTAATAGCATCCTGTCCAAAAGTTTCATAAAAATCGCCCACACGAAAAAGCAGAATCGCATCAGGATATTTAGCCTTGATAGCGTTGTGCTGTTTCATTAAAGGAGTATCTGAAGAAGCCATATTTTAATGTGATAACGTGCTAATTAACTGATGTGCTAGTGGATTAAAGCCTTTCGAACTAGTGTCTCTTGACCAATCAGCACATTGGCTAACCGGCTAATCAGCTAATTAAATTATTTTTGCAAATTAATATTCTTTTGATGAGAAAACTAACAATGGAAGAACTGAACCGGAAATCTGTGGAAGAATTTAAAGAATCTCAGAAGAATCCTGTCATAGCGGTTTTGGAAAATATTCGAAGCGCTTATAATGTGGGTAGTGTCTTTCGTACCGCGGATGCGTTTTTAATTGAATCTATTTATATCACGGGTTATACGGCAAAGCCTCCGCACAAGGAAATTAAAAAAACGGCTTTAGGGGCGGAGGATTCGGTTGACTGGAAATATTTTGAAAATACGAAAACCGCGATTGAACATCTCAAAAAAAATGGCTATAAAATATTTGCAGTAGAACAAGTTTTAGACAGTATTTTGCTTCAGCATATTGGTAATTTACCGTTTAATAAAATTGCTTTTATATTTGGCAATGAAGTAAAAGGCGTAGAGCAGGAAATTATTTCTGTATGTGATGGATGTGTTGAAATTCCGCAATTTGGCATGAAACATTCATTGAATATATCTGTCGCTGCGGGAATTGTTTTGTGGGAAGCGGTTAGCCTCCTAACCTCGGGAGGAGGAATAAAAAATAAAAATTAAATGGAAACTATTATAAAAAAAATTGAGTCGGAAAAGAAATCTTCTTTAAGCCTGAGTGTGTCCAAATATCTGTCACTGGTCAAATTCGCACATACTATTTTTGCAATGCCCTTTGCACTGATTGGTTTTTTTTATGGACTGAAAATAATTGATTACACGCTGCAACGCCCGTGGTGGCTGCTTTTCATCCTGGTAATATTGTGTATGGTGTTTGCGCGTAGCGCGGCAATGGCGTTCAACCGCTGGCTGGATGCGGAATATGATGCCAAAAATCCAAGAACGGTGATTCGCGAAATACCCGGCGGAATTATTTCAAAGAGAAATGCGATGATCTTTGTGATAGTCAATTGCATCGCGTTTATTGTCACCACGTATTTCATTAATGCACTTTGTTTGGTGTTGGCGCCGGTAGCATTATTCGTGATCCTTTTTTATAGTTATACAAAACGTTTTACTCCGCTTTGCCACCTGGTACTGGGACTGGGTTTGAGCCTTGCGCCAATCGGCGCTTACATCGCTGTTACCGGCCAGTTTGCTTTGGTACCGGTACTATTTTCTTTGTCCGTATTATTTTGGGTAAGCGGCTTCGATATTATTTATGCATTGCAGGATGAAGAATTCGACAAAGAACATAACCTGCATTCTATTCCTTCCTTGCTTGGCGCCGAAAGAGCATTGCGCGTTAGTGAGTTCCTTCATTTTCTATCCGCAGCTTCTGTAATTGCAGCGGGAATGTTTGGAAATTTTTCACGGCTGTATTGGATAGGAGTAGTATTGTTTATTTTCTTTTTAATTTATCAGCATCTTTTAGTGAAGCCGAAAGATTTGTCGAAGGTAAATAAGGCGTTTTTCAGTTCTAACGGAATCGCTTCTGTAGCTTTTTGTATTTTTGTTTTGCTCGATATATTTATAAAACATTAATCGCTGATTACAGTAAATGAACAAATAATGAAGATTTTTATTTTCATCCTAATCAATAGCAAGTTAAACTCCTAAACTTTTAACAAAAATCAATGCCCCGCATTCTCTGCATAGACTATGGAAAAAAGCGAACAGGCATAGCCGTTACAGACCCATTACAAATTATTGCAACCGGATTAACCACGGTTGATTCGCACGAGTTAATTTCCTTTTTGAAAAAATATTTCTTGCAGGAAGAAGTTGAATTAATTGTGATAGGCGAGCCAAGAAACCTGGATGATTCGGATACGCATGCAACGCCGCTCGTAAAAGAGATTATCAAAAAATTGGAAAAGGAATTCCCCAAAATACCTATAAAATCAGTGGACGAGCGCTATACTTCGAAAATGGCAAAGCAGGCGATGATTGATATGGGAATGAAGAAAAAAGACAGGAGAAATAAAAGAACGGTGGATGAAATAGCGGCTACGATTATGTTACAGGAATATATGGGAACTGTCAGCTATTGAAAATAAATAGAAATTCTTTAAATTTGCAATCCAAATAATAATAACTAATAATCCAATTATGGTTCTCCCAATAGTGGCTTACGGTAATCCGGTTTTAAGGAAAGTGGGTGTAAATATCACGCCCGAATATGCAGGTTTGCAAAAACTTATAGAAGATATGTGGGAAACTATGTATAATAGTAAAGGAGTAGGTTTGGCCGCGCCGCAGGTTAATAAGGATATTCGCCTTTTTGTAATGGATAGTGTGCAGATAATCGAAAACCTTGACGCCGATGAAAAAGATGATTTTCCGGGTGATAGTGGCTATAAGGGTGTTTTTATAAATGCCCGAATCAAAAATGTTGATGGTGAAGACTGGGCGTACAATGAGGGTTGTTTGAGCATCCCAAAAATACGAGAAGATATTTTTAGGAAAGAAAGCGTAACCATTCATTTTTTTGATGAGAATTTTGTTGAATACACCAAAACCTTTGTTGGTATTACGGCCCGCGTTATTCTACATGAATATGACCACATAGACGGCAAACTATTTATCGATTACCTGAAACCTCTAAAGAAAAATTTGTTGAAACGTAAGCTGGATGATATTTCCAAAGGAAAAATTTCAGTCGATTACCGGATGTCATTTAGTAAATAAAGTTTATTTGTAAGGTGGTCTATTTGGCTACCTGTTGTGGGAAGAAATTTCAAACTCACAATTCATAACTCACACCTCACTTTTTTACAGCATGATTCAAAAGGCTTTCACGATTACCTTACTGTTGATTGTTTCCAAAGGTCTTTTTGCACAACACAAAGGTGATACCACTGTTAAGGTGAAAGATTACTATGTCACCCTTTCTGAAATTGTCGTCCATAAAAACCTGGACGTTTCTGCGTTCATAGAAAGAGTAAAAAATGACACAACCTTTTACAAGGCATTTCGGAATTTGAGAGTTATTGGTTATACGGCGTTGAACGACATCCGGATGCTGGATAAAAATGGAAAAACGCTTGCTTCTTTATACAGCAGAACTAAGCAAATAAGAGTTCAGAAATGCAGAAAGATGAAGGTGCTTGATCAAACTGTTACCGGCGATATGTTCGATTCAAAAGGAAATTTCAATTATTACACTGCTCAATTGTATGCAGGCCTTTTTTTTACAAAAGATTCCGTCTGCGGTGAAAACAATATTGTTACAGGCTTTGAATTTTCTACGAAAGGGTTAAGTGGTATCGAAAAGCACAAGGAGCAATTAAAAATGTTATTCTTCAACCCAGGGAAAAAAATAGACGGACTTCCATTTATCAGCAATAAAACTCCCATCTTCGACGAGTCCATGATTGACAAATATGACATGCATATTGATTACCGCGATTATAATTCAATACCATGTTATGAATTTACTGTTAAGGTAAAGAAAGGCAAACAAGATGAGGTTGTAATTGACGACATGACGACCTGGTTCAATGCCAAAACTTTTGAAATTGCGGGCCGCAATTACTCCTTGAGTTACGATGCCGGAATCTACGATTTCGATGTGGCTATGGAAGTGCAAATGACTAAAGTGGGCGACCTGCTTGTTCCATTGTTATTGCGTTACAACGGAAACTGGAAAGCGATTCTTAAGAAACGGGAGAGAGGAGTCTTTACAGCTACCTTGTTTGATTTTGTGAAATAGGAGGAATAAAATAGGAATTTAACGAATAAGTTTGTTTACTGTCTTAATACTGTTCCTGATCATTCGGAAAATCTTTTGATTTTATATCACGAATATAATGCTGAACTGCGCCCGTAACCTGCTCATGAAGATTGAGGTATGTTCTTAAAAATCTCGGTTTAAATTCGATATTGATCCCCAGCATGTCGTGCATCACCAACACTTGTCCATCACAACCGCTGCCTGCTCCAATACCGATTGTAGGAATTGCTAATTTATGTGAAACCTCAGTTGCCAGCACCGCCGGAATTTTTTCGAGAACGATTCCAAAACATCCCGCTTCCTGCAAGAGCAACGTATCCTTTTTTAGTTTATCCGCTTCCTGCTCTTCTTTGGCCCTCACGATATATGTGCCGAATTTATAGATGGATTGTGGCGTAAGGCCCAGATGCCCCATCACCGGCACACCGGCGCCTACAATCCTCTTTACAGATTCTATTATTTCTTCACCACCTTCCAGTTTGATTGCGTGCGCGCCGGTTTCTTTCATTATCCTGATCGTAGAATTCAACGCTTCCTTACTATTTCCCTGGTAGCTTCCAAAAGGCAAGTCAACAATCACCAGCGAACGGCTGCTTCCTCTTACCACGGAGGATGCGTGATAAATCATTTGATCGAGCGTAATGGGCAACGTCGTTTCATGACCGGCCATTACGTTGCTGGCACTATCACCCACTAAAATAATATCAATGCCCGCCGCATCAAAAATTTTCGCAAAGGAAAAATCATAAGCCGTTATCATGGAGATCTTTTCCCCGGCTTCTTTCATTTTCTGCAGTGTATGAGTAGTAATCTTCTTTATTTCTTTATTTACTGACATCGTATGGCAAAAGTAATAATTAGTTAGAAGTTATTAAGTATCGGGTATTGTAACAGCTATTGGTTATCAGCTATGGGTTATCGAAATTAATTTTTGTTATAAAGCCCACTATTCATCGCTCATCTTTTAATATTTTATCACACATATCTTGACCATCTACCTCATCTCTCATTACTCATCACCTTTCTCTTTTCTCTTTTCCTGCTCCCACAAATGTTGCACAAGCCCATCTGCCAGTCCAATTTTCGGAACATAAATTTTTTCAGCTCCCGCCCATCGCATAGCTCTCAGATAAATTTTTAGTGCGGGTACAATTACGTCTGCGCGATCTTCTGTGAGTTTA
>JAHEZA010000146.1 GCA_023251335.1 Chitinophagaceae bacterium
ACGACTAAAAAACTCGGACCTGAAAGTTATATACAAGCCTTACAGTGCAGATGATGCACGGGCATTGGTTCAAAACAGGATTGGGAGCAAGGTGAAAGCAGAAAAAGAATTGGGATTTGTGTATAAGTACAATTTGGACGAAGGGTTACAAAAATTGATCGACTGGCGAATTGCAACCGGATTAGATAAACGAAAAGCGTAAATATAAATATTGCACATCCCCTAAAATTTTCTATTTAAAATGGAGAATTATATTCATTCAAAAAACCGGTACTGAATAATGTGCGGAATAACAGGAATATTTAATTTTAATCAGCAACCTGTAGCATATCAAACTATTAAAGCTATGACAGACGCCATGACTCACCGGGGTCCTGATGGCGAAGGTACTTTTATAGAGGAATATGTCGGCCTTGGCCATCGTCGTTTGGCAATATTGGACGTGTCGTCTAAAGGAGCACAGCCCATGGTATCTCATAATGGGAATTGGGTAATAGTTTTTAATGGATGCGTATATAATTTTAAATTGTTGAAATTAGAATTGCAGTCTAAAGGACACGAATTTGTATCTACAAGTGATACCGAGGTAATTGCCGAAGGACTTGCAGAATATGGGCCTTCTTTTCTTGAAAGGATGGATGGGATGTTTGCCATTGGCGCATGGCATAAACCTTCTAAAACACTTTGGCTCAGCAGGGATCGCTTTGGAGTAAAACCTTTATATTATTGGCAAAACGGGGCAACGTTTTTATTCTCTTCAGAAATAAAGGCATTTATGCAACATCCTGCTTTTAAAGTTGAAGTAAATATTGATGCACTCAACGAATATTTCAGTTTTCAGAATGTCTTTTCATACCAAACTCTGTTTAAGGGAGTAACTATGCTTCCCCCTGCAAATACCATTAAGATAAATTTAGAAACCGGGGTCAACTTTAAACACCATTCCTGGTGGGATCATGATTTTACCCAACCGGATAATACCATGACTGCGGAAGACGCGAAAGCAGAAACTAACCGGCTTTTATCTAAAGCGGTAGCTAAACAAATGGTGGCGGATGTTCCCATAGGGAGTTATTTAAGTGGTGGAATGGATAGCGGTTCGTTAAGCGTATTGGCAAGCAGGCAAGTTGATCGGCTTTACACATTTACCGCTGGGTTTGAGATGAGTGAAGTGCAAGGTAATGAAACAGGCTTTGATGAAAGATTAGATGCGGAGCTCACTGCTAATTTTATTAAATCCGAGCATTATGAACAAGTGTTGAATGCCGGCGACATACGCTGGAGTTTACCGCGTGTGGTTTGGCACATAGAAGATCTAAGGGTGGGAATGAGTTATCCTAATTACTACATTAGCCGACTTGCGAGCAAATTTGTAAAAGTGTGTTTGCAAGGTACCGGCGGCGATGAATTATATGGAGGATACCCCTGGCGCTATTACAGAGTTTTTAAATCTCTTGGTAAGAATGAATTTTTTGAAAATTATTATCGCTTTTGGCAGAGGTTAGTTACAGATGAAAATAAAATAAATCTTTTTCGATCCGAAGTGTATAAAAAAATGGAAATCGAACAGCCCCGCAAAGTTTTTGAAAGGGTATTCGCTTTTAATAAAAATTTAAAATACGATACTCCGGAGGAACATATTCAGAATAGCCTGTATTTTGAAATGAAAACTTTCCTTCCAGGCCTTTTATTGGTTGGTGATAAACTTTCAATGGCAAATGGATTAGAAGAAAGATTTCCTTTTTTAGATAATGAATTGGTAGCCTTTGCTCAAAAAATACCCGTAAAATATAAGCTTGCCAACCTCGAAAACATGAAGCGTATTGATGAAAACATTGTAGGTAATAAAAAGGGAATTTTTCAGCAATACAACGATGGCAAAAATGTATTGAGAGAAGCGATGAGTGACATTTTACCGGACAGGATAATCAACAGAAAAAAACAAGGATTTAGTGCGCCGGACGAAAGTTGGTATCGAGGGGAGAATGCTCAATATGTAAAGGATTTGTTGCTTGGAAGAGATATAGTTAGCGCTCAGTTTATTAACCAGGATTACGTAAGGCAGATAATAGATGAACATTGCAATAAACGTATTAATCACCGGTTGTTACTTTGGAGTTTTATGTGCTTTGAATGGTGGTGCAGATTGTTTTTAAATAATGAAAAGATAAAATGAGAAAGATATTATTGACGGGAGCGGGCGGTTTAGTTGGTAGACATTTGTTGCCATTGCTAAACGAAGAACATGAAGTCTATACTATTTCCAGAAAAAATATCGGCAACAATAATCTTAGCATTGACTTTAGTAAAGAATGGGATACACAATTATTGCCAAAGAATCTGGATACTATTATCCATCTTGCTCAGAGTGAAAATTTCAGAGATTTCCCGGGCAAGGCAATTGAGGTTTTTAATGTAAACACCAACAGCACTCTAAAGCTGATCGATTTTGCCTGTAGGGCTGATCTAAAAACTTTTGTTTTTGCATCTTCTGCAGGGATATATGGAAATTAGGATTTTGAATTTGATGAATCCATGGATATTGTTTACGAAAGCGAAATGGGTTTTTATCTTGCTACAAAACAGTGCAGTGAAATTATTTTGGACAACTATTCTTCACTTTTACAGATAATACAACTAAGATTATTTTTTGTTTATGGCAAGGGGCAAAGAAAGGACATGTTAATTCCAAGATTAATAGACAATGTTCGGAGCGGAGTACCACTTCACTTACAAGGCGCTTCAGGAATCACCATTAATCCTACTCATGTAAGTGATGCAGTCAACGCCATTAAGGCATCTTTAAATCTAAGTGGTAGCCATAAAATTAATATTGCAGGTCCTGAATCTTTGACAATGAAAGAAATGGGAAATATAATTGGAAGGCTTATTCATAAACAACCACAATTTATTGTGGAAGAAAAGGAAGCTAAAAATTTAATAGGAAGTACATCCGCTATGAGTAAAATGCTTGTAAAACCCATAACTAAATTTAAAGATGGTATTAAGGATTTAATTTAAATTATAAAAATGGCAGACAATAATACAATAAAAAGTTTTAGCGACAAATGGCACAAGAATACTGCATTGGCTTTTGAAAATACTCTTAATCCCGATTCCGAAACTTTTAAATGGATCACGGGGAGGAACGGATTTAAAGATGAAAATGAATTAAGGAAATTCCTGAATTCCAAAAAAAGAATTCTGGATGCCGGATGCGGCAACGGCAGGGTAACGGCTTTGTTAAGAACCTACTCAGATCCCAAGACAACGGAAATTGTTGGAATTGATCTTGCTGCTGCTGACGTTGCCGAAAAAAATCTGTCAGACTACAAAAATGTAAGATTTTATAAAAAGAATTTATTGGACAGCCTTACTTCCTTAGGCAAATTTGATTTTATCTATTGCCAGGAAGTTTTGCATCATACCGGAGATGCAAAAAAAGGATTCAGTAATCTTGTAGAAATACTGGAGCCAGGAGGTGAAATTGCTATCTATGTCTACAAAAAGAAGGCACCTGCCAGAGAATTTGTTGACGATTTTGTGCGGGAAAAAATAGCAGGAATGGATTATGAAACTGCCATTAAACATTGCAGACAAATTACGGAACTTGGCAAAGCGCTCACAGATCAGAATATAAAATTGAAAATACCTGAAGTCGACTTGCTTGAGATAAAAGGCGGCGAATACGATCTGCAACGATTTATTTATCATTTTTTTGCCAAAATATTTTGGAATTATGAATACAGTTTTGAAGATAATGCAGTGATCAATTATGATTGGTACCATCCGCAGGATTGTACGCGCCATACTACTGAAGAAGTAAGAAAATGGTTTGTAGAAAACAGGCTGACTATTACACATGAGTGTGTAGACTATTATGGTATAACGGTAAAAGGTAAATTATAGCTTATTCTTTACCCTGACTATTATAATTGCCTGCCAACATTTAAAATATTTAAGATGCAATTTGAAAAAAATTATCTTGACTATCCAAAAGATATATTTATCTAAACAATGAAATTATGAATGATAGTTTAAACAATAACCGGAAACCAAAAAAGAGTGTTTCCGACAGCGGTAAGAATATACCTGTTGAATGGTTTGTTTGCCCGGTAGAAAAAACCGGGTTGTCATTGGTAAATAATAAATTGCTGACACAAAACAATGATGTTTATGAAAAGAACACGAAGGGTAATTTCTGGAACTTTATTCCAAAAAACCTAAAAATATTTGATAACGAAAGATGGGCTTCCTGGGATATTTTACAGCAGAATGGTGTTACCACTTATGCAAACGATGCCTCAAAGAACCTCGGAGTGGGGCCGCGAAAAGATTTTTTGGATTTTGCAGAATTTTGCAACTTCTATGATTTGGTTCTTGACATTGGTGTGGGACCTCAAAGATGCCCCACGCATATTGAATATAACAAAAAAGAAGATGTCTTTTTTATAGGCATTGATCCACTAAAAGGTGACCAGCCCAGAGACTTTGCTTTTGTAGAAGCCCTTGGCGAATACCTGCCATTCAAGAATAACCTATTTGACCAGGTATTATTTGTTACCTCTTTAGATCATTTTATAGACCCGGTAGTTGCCCTAAAAGAAGCTAAAAGAGTAATGAAAAAAAACGGAGAAATTTGTGTATGGTTAGGAGAAAAAGATAAAAATGCCCCAAAACCGACAGTAAGCCCGGAATGGTACCAAAAACTGGCGATACCGCCGGGCGCAGAAGACCCTTTTCATTTCAAACGCTTTTCAACCGAAGAATTCAAAAGTTATTTGACATTGGCCGAATTGACAATTAAAGAAAGTAAAATTATAGAAGTAGATAAGTGGAGAAAAAATTGTTTTTATAAGTTAATAATTCGACGATGAATATATTGATATTGCCGCAAAATATGGCGTCAATGCCATCCTTGACAGCGGAAGCGTTGAATAAGATTGACGGCGTAAATGCAAAATGTCTAACGATTAGTCTGAGTAAATACCAATCTTTAGGAACAGATACAATTTATTTACCGATTTCGGATTCAAAGCGTGCTCCTTTCAAATGGCTTTGGAATAAGATTACTTTTAAAAAAAGCAAGTTGTTTGAGTTATTGCAATGGGCCGATGTTTTACATTATCATTGGGACTCGGCTTTTTCTGATGGCAGAGATTTAAAATGGGCGGCTAAATCGGGTAAGCCAATTTTTATCGAATGGGTGGGCTCCGAAATAAGAATACCTGAAATATGCAAAAAGGTAAATCCATATTATCGTAAAGCATTCGAAGATGGATATGAATATAAATCTTTTGAGAGTGAGAAGACTTCGATTAAGAATCAAAGCAAGTTTCAAAAAGTAAATGCTATTCCATTAATTATTCCTGAAATGAATTTGTATATTCAGAAGCAAATGTTTCCATTATCCTATCCATCTCAGTTGAGAATTAATCTGAAAGAATACAAAACTGCATTTCCCAATATAAATAATGACAAGCCTTTAATAATTCATTCACCGTCCGCAAAAATGGCCAAGGGAAGTAATTTTATTATTCCGGTTATAAAAGAACTGGAAAAAGAATATGATTTCAAATTTTTGTTATTGCATGATATGAATAGAGAAGAAGTATTAAGTATCATGCAAGAAGCAGATATTTTTATAGATCAAATAATTCTTGGCAGCTACGGTATGGCCGCAATGGAAGCAATGGCTTTTGGTAAACCTGTAATGTGCTATATTATGCCTGAAGTGTTTGAAGGTGGGTTATCAAAGGAATGTCCTATCGTAAATACCAATCCTGATAATTTAAAAAAACAACTGACAAAACTAATTACCAATGCTCAACTTAGATATGATATCGGTTTAAAAAGCAGGGCTTTTGCTGAAAAATTTCATGATATGGAAAAAATATCTTCACAGTTGTTAACAATTTATAAAACTGAATTGGCGAAAAAGCATCATGCTTAAGTACTTAAAACAATTAACCGGTGATTCTCTCATATATGGTATTTCAGGTATCATAAGTAAAATGATTGGTATTTTTCTAGTGCCAATATACACGAGATTATTTTTGCCAAAAGACTATGGGATTATTAATCTGTTAAATACCACTTTCATTTTATTGAGTCTTCTCATCGTTTGTGCTTTAGATAGTTCCGCTGCAAGATGGTTCTTCGATTCGACCGACGAGTCAGATCATAAAAAAACTTTTGGCGCCTACATATGGTTCCAGTTTTTTCTTGCCACTATAGTTGCAGGAATTATCATCGGGTTTAGCCCTCAATTAAGTCAAGCTTTTTTTAAAGAAAATGGAAAGCCGGTTTATTTTATCCTTCCGGCGCTTACTTTGATCACTAACATCTTACCTTTTGTATTAATTAATTGGTTTCGGCTGCATCGAAGACCGGTAGCCACAGTGATATTTACTATTGCTCAAACCCTCACTTCGGTTAGTCTCACCGTTTTATTTGTGGTTTTTTTACACTGGCAAATAACAGGTGTGTTTGCAGCGCTTGCTATTAGTTCGGCGCTTTTTAGCTTTGTGGCCTCTATAATTTTACGAGGCTGGCTCAATTTTAAATATTTTTCTAAACAGCGACTGAAAGTGATGCTTAATTTC
>JAHEZA010000620.1 GCA_023251335.1 Chitinophagaceae bacterium
TTTCAACGTGCAGATGAAGCCTGCTTAATTGTTCCAAAAATTCAACATACTTCTCATCCTTTATTTCCAATATCAATTGTTGCCTCAGCCCAAAACTTACTTTGCTAATTCCTGCAAGGTTTGCCGCTTCAAGGGTTTCAAGCAAATCTCCGGGCGAAATGATTCCACCCCTGAAATTTATTTTTATGGTATGATGATTTTTCATTTTACTGATTAAGACACTAATTTGAATTCTTTCATGGCAACTGGAAAATTTTTGTTTTCATGACCCGGGCGGCAAAGTTTTAAAAGGGCAAATCGTTGCAGGCTGCTCAAATGTTTCCATTGCTCCAGCCCGATTTGCCATCCAAATTCTTTTGCTTTTTCATTTACTTCATCGCTCACATTTTTAATATCGGCCCACGCCGGTTTCTTGTCTATGGATAAAAGTTTTGCCTCATGCCCCGTGCTTTTCGATACGATTTCCTGGACCAGCAAATGATATGTTTTTATTTCCAATTTTGTGCTGCATGAAGTATTAATCAATAAATCCCTTTCAACAATGGCCATTCGCGTCCATTCAGATAATTTCAATTTTATGCCGCACGGATCGAGCTTAAACCGGACAATCATGGGGATGCATTTTATATTTTTTTCAATAAAATCTTCTTCAAAACTGAAGAAGATTTTATCTCCTTTTTTTTCCGAAATAAATATTGTGTCATTATTTTTCATTATTCAAAAATTAACGGATAAAATTGCTTTCTATCATTTTATAAGTTAAAAAGCAAATTGGGGTTCTTTCTCATTTTGTGTTAAATGATATTTTTCTTTTTCGAGCAGCGTTTTTACTTCAGACCGGCAGCTTCCACATCCAAGCCCCGCGCCTGACAGCTGGCATAGCTGTACTAAATCAGTACAACCGTCTTTAATGATGTTATTAATATTGCCTTCGCCCACGCCAGCGCAACTGCAAATTAATTTGCCAATCACCGGTTCTGCTTTTTTTCCGGATCTTAGCAATTGCATCCGTTTTTCGCTTAGCTCTATTTTATTTTGTATCAGGTCTCTGAACTCAAGGAATTCAGATTTATCACCAATAAGAATAGCGCCGACCAACTTGTCATTATAGACGATGCATTTCTTATAATAGCGTTTGGATTTATCGATGAATATGACTTCTTCGTAAGAAGGATCATCGGGACATTCAGTTAAGCCAAGAGAGCAAAGATCCACTTCCTGCATTTTAAGGATGTTCATCAGCAAAGTACCTTTGTAGTAATTCGAAATATCACCATTCAAAAATGTAGCTACAATTTCTGCCTGCTGTTCTGCGGCTGCAGTAATACCATATAAAAATCCTTCAAATTCGGCAATCTCACCTATTGCAAATATTCCGGGTTCACTGGTTTGCAAATATTCATCTACCACAATTCCACGTTTACAGATAATGCCTGATTCCTTGGCCAGCTCTGTATTTGGTGTTGTTCCTATTGCAATTACGATTGAATCGCAACTAACAGTCAAGCCACTTTTAAGGCGAATTCCTGTTACGGATTTTTCGCCAAGAAAACGTTCTATTTCATCATTATAATAAATATCGATTCCCTTATCGCAAAGTTCTTCGTGAAGTAACTGGCTGGCCAAAGGATCCAGCTGACGTGCCATCAATCTTGAGATACGCTGAATGATGGTGACTTCCACCTTCATTTCACGTAAAGATGCCGCCAGCTCGATGCCTAATAATCCGCCGCCAACAATAACTACTTTTTTATTTGAAGAATTTATATGTTCTTTAAAAGAATCTGCATCCATTTTATTGCGCATAGTAAAAATGCCTTTGAGCGGCGGTACATCTTTTAACATCGAAGGCCGGCTGCCCGTTGCCAATATCAGCACATCATAAAAATGTGTGGCACCTTTGCTGTCCGTAACTATTTTAGTTTTCCTGTCGATGTTTTCAATGCTTAGTCCACGGTGCAACAGGATGTTGAAATTGTTTTCTTCATCGCCTTTCATTTTTACCAACTGCTCCCATTGCTGCGTTCCGTTTATATAATCCGGTAGCAGCACTCTGTTGTAAAATGGCAAATTTTCTTTGCTGAATATTTCAATTTCGTCTTCCTGATTAATTGCTCTATAGCTTTTTACAAAACCACAAGCGCCGGCGCCGGCGCCAATTACAATGATTTTTTGTTTTGGTTTTTTAAAGCGTTTTACCTGCACTGCTGAGAACTTAAAG
>JAHEZA010000147.1 GCA_023251335.1 Chitinophagaceae bacterium
TCAGCAATAGGAATAAACATGAACTTTTAATTATAAATTTGGCAACGGTTCCGGCAGAAAGAATTTCTAATTCCATGCCTGCATAAATGTATGGACGTTGCTTGCAATCTGTAACTATTTTCATCACGATAGTGAAAGTATGATTGAGGTTTATTTAATTATTTCTTTACTTCAAAAAATCACAGAAAATTGTATTTATAATTTAAACCTTTAAAAGATACAGTATGACATGGATTGAAGTAGCTTCCGATGCCATTAAAATCGGATTGGGTGCTCTCATATCATTAATAAGCACCTTAGTTATTACGAAAAGAAATATAGATAGTGAAGCACAAAAACTTTATTTAATTCAAAAAAGGGAGAAGCTTGATAAATGCCTTACAATATTAAATGTCTTTCATAAGGCATATGCTCATTATAGAGCTGACGTCGATAACTATTCCATAATGAAGGAATATAACCAGATTATTGATAAGAGTGTGATTGAAAATTTAAAAATTAAATTTGAATCGTTTCGCATTGCTTTTGAAGGGTTTGTTGACCTGGAAGGTTATCTATTAGCAGTAGGAGATTTAAATGCACATGCAAAGCTATTCAAATACATGGAAGTGGTAGACAATGCCAGGGATCGGTTATGGCATGAAAATAATAACATAATAAAAACCGATGAAATAGCTAGTTTAAATACAGAAGTGAGAAAAGCCAGACAAGAACTTTTTTCTGCCATTAATAAATCTTATGATCCTAAAAAATAAACTGCACAAAATAGTCTCATCAATTTGCACCTAAGAGAGCCGAAGAGGAAGAATAGGATCGTAGTTTATTTATTTTCTTTTGAAAGAGAAAGATTGAATGGTTTTTCAACCTTCCCTCTGACTCATCCTAAAAAAAATTTACAGATTAATAGTTTAGAAGGCCAGGCGCCATTTTTTAATGCGAAAGAGATTGAGAAGATGTATTACATAGAGGCGATGAGGGTGCCCAGGAAGGATTAATCATTTTATGCGTTAAATCTATATTCTATTTTGATTTGACAACCTGTCTAAACTCCCAATGGTTAGTATATAAACCCGTGGACAGGAATCTGGATAATAAGAGCAGCAGACGAACAAATATCAGTTTTTTGTATTTATCTTTACTTGTTGTTTCACGGGATAGATATTGGTTCGGGTTTATCTTTTGGCGCAAAATAGCAAACACCATTTCATTTCTCTGAAATACAAAATAACGTGTTCTGACACTGGTGATCGGCCAGGCTTATTAGTTATATACTTTGCAAACGCTAAGTATTTTCCTGAAGTTGAAATCTGCAAATTAAATATTGTTTTTTTTACCTCCTCTGATATTGCAAGCGAAATTGATTTTTTAAATCTAAGTGTTTAAAATTTATGAGGATTCCCAGCTTGCTCCCCAAAGGACGATTCTCTTTTTCCATACCGGTTATATTGTTAATAGCCGTATTTTTTATTGGCTATTATTTTTACTACATCCCTCTTAATAAGGCCCGGGTGCAGCAAAATGGATTTTTGATCCTGGAAAATATAAAGTCGAGCATCACCGACAGAAATAATGATCTTCAAAATTTATATAAAAATATATCGAATGCATCATCTGATAAAAAGACTGATGGCATTGACAGTTTGTTGAAAAAAAATAGAGTTGATGGAAAATCTCTCTCGTATGACCGGTACGTTGCCGGAGAAAAAAACAGAGACACGGGCTTCACCAATAATATACATAGCACCTTCATTCAAACAATTATTGGCAGAGACAGCTTTACCTATTTATATAAAAGTAAAAACGATACATCTGCTATTCTTTTGAATGCAGAAAGCGTGTTGCAACCCATTTTAAAATCCCAGGAAACTGAGCTCTTTGAATCTTATGCATTGGTCGATAAAAAGGCTGGAATTATTTATAAAGACCCTGGCCTGAGTATCGTGTCTGATATACCATTAGATAGCCTGCTGAGCGGAGAAAATAAAATGTTTGCCGGAATAAAAGACATAAAAATTGAAAACCTTAATTATAAAATGTTTTTTTCCCCGTTTCGCCTCGGCAACAATGATGTAATTTTATGCGGCTTCATAAATGAAAGAAATTATAATGCGGAATTACGCGAACTTCCCGTATCCTTCATCTACCCTATTGTAATCGCTTTTTTGATTCTTGTCATTTTTCTGCCCATCATTAAGTTCTACATGATAGGCAAAGATGAAACAGTGAAATTTATTGACCTTATATTAAGCGCGCTTTCTTTTATGGTGGGGCCGGCCCTGATAACGCTGATATTCATCCAGGTGCTTTTATTAGAAGCTGCTGATTTGCGATCTAAATCTTACCTCATCTCACTATCCTCACAAATCGATTCTGCCTTTACCGGTGATATCATTAATGCCTACAATCAGATGGATTCATTAGACAGCCTTATAAGTGCCGGTGGCGATTCAATAGTGAAACCGAAGCATGGCGATTCAATTGTCTCCCGCCAGGTCATTAATTATTTCCGGTCCCATAAAAATTCACCAACGCTTGATTATAATTTCGACCGAATCTTTTGGATTGATTCTCTCGGGCAACAAAAGATCAAAGGCCAGGTGGGCAATGAAGCCACTTTATTTAGCAATGTATCCGCGCGAAAATATTTTAGAATATTAAACAATAACAACGCGTATCCCCTCCCGGGTCATGACAGTTTATTTTTTGGGCTGGAACCCATAAATAGCTGGGCCGATGGTGAGTTCACCATAATTATCAGCAAAGCAAGCCGTCTGAAACATGGTTTTGTTGTAGCGATGGCTACAAAGATGCCGTCAGTTACTAATGCTATTTTACCACCCGGTTTTGGCTTTGCTATCATTGATGATACAGGCGATGTGCAATTGCATTCTGACATGAGCAGGAACCTCAGGGAAAATCTTCTAAAAAAAATGTCGCCATCAAGGGCTGTAAAGGAAGCCATAGCCAGCAGGCAATCGGGGTACTTTAATGATATCAGATTTTATGGAAAAACAAACGCAGTAAATATTAAACCCATATCAAAAATTCCTTTTTTCCTCGCTACATTTTATGATAAGGGTTATATAGTACCTATCGCCATGAGGATTTTCAGTTTCGCTTTGCTATTCTGTATTTTTTCATTCCTGTTTTATCTCGTGATATGGCTATTGATCTTTAGAAAGCAATATTATGTAAACCCAATGCTTTATTCACCAATGGCGTTTTTAAAATGGGCCATACCCAAAAATGACGGCACCAGGTTCTATGTTTTAGGTTCGCGTTTTTTGACGGGTTACATTTTAATGCTATTGCTTTTTTTGTTACTCTCTGGCGTTTTGCATGTAAGCAATTACGTAATGCTCGTTTTGGCATTTCTGATTCCTGTAAACGTTATATCGAGTCTTTTCGTAATCAATTATGCATTGTCGAAAAGAAAAAATAATGAAAAAACAAAACTGAACAACAAGAAAGCAATAAGTGCGATCGGGTTTCAATTGTTATTAAGCTTTTTAGTTTACCTGTATTCAGGAACGTCGGCATACCCGATACAGTTTCAGTTTTTGATTTTCCAGGCCATTTTCAATATAGCGATGTGGGTATTTTATTTTTCTTCAAACAAAACGTTGGATTTTTTATCAGGTTCCAGGCAAACTTATCTGTCTCAATATGCAACATTGGCAACGGCTATCATTATTTGCCTGGCAGTGTTACCTGCTTCCATCTATACCTGGTATGCTCACAACCAGGAGATAACTCAATCAGTAAAAAAAGGGCAGTTATACCTTGCAGAGTCGTTACAAAAACGAAGTCCTTCGGTTATAAAATTTACTGAAAACCGGGCCAGTCTTGAACTACCAATTGATTATTATCAGAGTCTTCAATACCGATATGGCATTTATAAAATCTACAAAGATTCTATTAACTGGAACGATGGCTATGTTTCACAAGGCAGGTTGAAACCGAGTTACGAACAGTTTTATTTTGGCATAGCCAATAAGATTGGAAATAATTATTACGATCCTTTATTGATGCCCGCATTAAAAGATGCCGCGTCTGACTCTGCATGGTATTGGGCCTCTAATGATTCATTGCTGCGTTTTAAATTTACATTACCTGATAATTTCAAACCGGCCAATGAAAAAAGGGACGCCGGTAAATCTTTAAGCATTATTTCAAATTTCCCTTCAAGGTTTTTATTTGTAGGCTTTAGCATTAGAGGGATGATTTTAATAATTATTGTACTGGCCCTCATCATTGGTCTTTACAGATTGCTTCATTCACTTGCGGAACGAATTTTTCTAAAAAAATATATCGAAACAATTAATTGCAAAGGATATCCTGAAAATGAAATTGAAGCGCTACAGGCTGAATTCCAAAATAAAGGGTTAGTTCTCCATCCTGAATTTGATGATGACGTTAGGAGTCTGCGAAATGAATACCATTATTATGTGCCCGACCGATCCAATAAAGAAATTTATAAACAGGAGAAAGATATGATTGATATCAAGGGGAGATTAAAAGATTTTTACGATTTTATATGGCAGAAACTTTCTGATAAAGAAAAGTATCTCCTGAATGATTTCGCGCAGGACAATCTTATAAATTTTAAAAATATCGAAGCAATTTACTGCCTGCTGGAAAAAGGATTATTTATTGTGAATGATGATGAGATAAAAATATTCAGCCCAAGTTTTCGTGCCTATGTTTTTGATAAAAAAAATACCTCGGAAATTTATGAGTTAAAAAAAGAGTACCAATTAAATTCATCCTGGCAATCGTTTAGAACACCTGTGATGATTGTGCTTTTAGGCATCGCATTATTTGTATTTTTTACCCAGCAGGAAACGTTTCAAAAATTAACAGCCATCGTTGCCGGCGTGACCAGCGTGTTATCGCTGCTACTTAAATTTTTTGTAGATGGCGGCACTGCAGGCGCAACGAAAAAATAAAACACTCAGATCCTCTTTGCAAGGCACAGAGCAATGTAATCACTTTTTAATTTTTCGATTGCGTTGAAACAGGAAAACAAAATCGGTCAGATATCAGGCAATAAATAAGAAGTAAATAAAAATCCTTGTTTTAAGTTGTTTTACTGCCGCCGATTAGATTAATGTAAATAAGGAATTTATGATTATTGAAAACAGCGGCATCATTCCTGTGCAACCCCGAGGTCTTTTTTATTCAGCCAACCTCTTGTAATTTTTCCACGTGAATTGCGATAAATCACATAGACAAATCCATTCTTTTCTTCTAAAGGTGAGAGCCTTGAATGGTTTGGCTTATTAAGATAAAGATTAAGTCTGCTGTTGATATCCGGCTCACCGTAAAAATAGGCTTTTGTTTTTACAAAATATTTTGTTGCTGCATTATTGACCTGTCCTGTTGATTCATCGTTGGCCTTTTTTTCTACGGCTTCTTCCTGCTTTGTTTCCACCGGAACAATCTCTGATGGGTCTGTGCCCGCTTGTTCAAGATCATTCTTGTTGAGCCAGCCTTTCGTGCTTCTGCCTTTGCTATTGATATAATTTACATACACGAAACCATTTTCTTCTTTCAGAGAAGCTAAGACACCACCTCCCGAGCTGGTGAGATATTTCCCTATCGGATTTCCGATATTTGGCGAACTATAGAAATAGGCTTTTGAAATTACAGTATAACTTTTTACCCGCTCATTGTCGCTATCGTTTGCCAGGTAACTGTTCATCGCATTTACAACGCTGTCTATCGAATGTAGAGAATTAGCCTTACCTGGTTTGGATGAAGTGGGATCAACACTTGCTGTAGCCTTTATCGCATTTTCTTGTTTCGCTTCCTTGTCGAAAAAAAAAGCCCAATAAAAAAAGTAACCACCGGCGATCAAAAGAACAAACAGTCCAGCCAGGGAAATCAATTTTTTAGCGGGCAACTTTTCTAATGAAATCGGAGGTATTCTTTTTACAACGCTAAGTACTTCTTTACTGAATATTTTTTCTTGTTCGGATAATCTTTTTTTCAGAGTCAGAGCCATCCTTTTGGCAACGTTAAAGACTACTTTGTTGAATTCTTTCTTTTGTTTGGGTAATATTGGTGCGGGGGTTTCTTTTTTGATTTCAATGCGCCCTCCCGATGCAGGTTGTAAGTGGCTTATGGATTTGCCAATAACTTCTTGCTCCAACTTTGGAAAGCCTCCCGGCTTAATAGTGACAACCGTCCGACGAGACGACTGCTCTTTTCCAGGAACAATATATTCACTCAAACTGAAACTATAATTTTTAGCCCTTATCTCATCAGCACTAACATAAAAGCCGCGTTCGGAATCCTTACTTTTCCCATCACTCATAAAATGTGTTACGATCTCTTCCGTTTGTGTTACAAGATTGTCGTCTTCATTAGTCGCCAACCCATCCTGCTTCAGCTTACAGAACCAAACTTTGTCCGTAACGGTCGAGGCTTCTTTTGAAAAAACAAGAATCGATCCGCCATTAAATTCAGCGTTGTTTTTATCATCAATTGAAATTAACGCGCTCCATTTTAAGTTGTCTGTTAACTCCTTGCGAATATTTATAAATTCACTTCCCGTGTGATAAGACATAAGTCCCGGCACCACTATTGCACA
>JAHEZA010000621.1 GCA_023251335.1 Chitinophagaceae bacterium
AACACGCAGTCTATACACATTCCAGGGCCATATTACCAAAACTTAAAAAGTGCAGATAGCCATTCATCATCATCCGGGAAGCTTTAGCGATCGATGGATCTCCTTTTGCCAGGATAACAAAATCAACTTTAAGAAGGTAAACTGTTACGATACCGATATTATCCGGCAACTCGATGGTTATCATGGATTGATGTGGCATTGGAATCAGAACGATTATAAGGCAGTATTATTCGCACAGCAATTAACACAATCCTTAGAGAAAAAAGGAATTAATGTTTTCCCAGACATAAGCACTTCGTGGCATTTTAACGACAAGGTGGGGCAAAAGTATTTATTGGAGGCTATTGGGGCCCCTTTTGTAAAAACCCATGTATTTTATTCAGAACGCGAGGCGCTGGATTGGGTTAATAAAACTACTTTTCCAAAAGTATTTAAATTACGGGGAGGAGCAGGGTCGACCAACGTACGCCTTATCAAAACAAAGCAAAAAGCAACACGATTAGTGAGGAAGGCTTTTCACAACGGATTTTTACCCATAAACCGGCTTGTGCGCTTAAAAGACCGTTATTGGGTGTTTCGCCGGGATAGAAATTTAGCATCCTTAAAAAAGTTAATCGGAGGCTTCGGCCGTTTGTTCATTCCTTCAGAAATTGAGCAATTTTCGCACAACCAAAAAGGGTACATTTATTTTCAGGATTTCATACCAGGCAATAGCTACGACACCCGCCTGGTAGTGATTGGAGACAAATGCTTTGGATGCCGGAGGTACTGCCGGAAAAATGATTTCAGAGCATCGGGAAGCGGGCTGTGCGCCTATGAACCTGAATTAATCGATAAAAAATCTATTCAACTTGCATTTGAAACAGCGGATAAATTGAAAACGCAATCGGTGGCTTTTGATTTTGTAATGCATAATAATGAACCAAAAATTATTGAAATAAGTTATTGCTTTCCCCTGGCAGGAGCCGCAGATGATTGTCGTGGATATTGGGATAAGAATTTAAACTGGCATGATACGGCCGATAGTCTGCCATTCTTCATGATAGAAGATTTTGTAAATGAATTACAAATGGAAAATAAAGATTGTTGAAAATACTGTTTTTTATAGACGGATTGGGCGCAGGAGGCAAAGAGAGAAGATTAAATGAATTATTGAAAAAACTATCATCAGTTCCTGGTATTGATTTCGAACTGGTGTTGATGAGCAGAGAAATACATTACGCCGATATACTGCTATCAAAACTAAAAATTCATTTTTTGATCAGGAATTCAAAAAAAGATCTGTCTGTTTTTAGAAAGTTTTATAAAATCTGTAAAAATTACCGGCCTGATATTATTCATTGTTGGAATAGCATGACCGCCATTTATTCTATTCCTGCAGCTAAATTATTAGGAATAAAACTTATTAATGGAATGGTTGTAGATACTCCTGTTAAGCTAAACATCTCCAATCCAAGCTGGCTTCGCGCCAGATTGACTTTTCCATTCTCAAACATAATTATCGGCAACTCCCGTGCGGGTTTAGATGCCTACAAGGCTTCGGTGAATAAATCTATTTGCATCTACAATGGAATGGACTTTACGCGCTTTCAAAAATTAAGAGACCCTCAGCTTGTTCGAAAGGAAATATTCGGAGAAGCATCGACCGGCCTTTTTATTGTGGGAATGGTAGCAGCATTCGAAGATCGAAAGGATTATGCAACACTTATAAAAGCCGCTGTAGCTCTTATAGAGCGTAACAATAATAGTATGCGATTTATTTTGGTAGGAGATGGCGCTAATTTTATTGAAATAAAAAATAGTGTGCCTGCTCATCTGTTAGACAAAATCATCTTTTTAGGGAGGAGATCAGATGTTGAATCAATTGGTAATATTTTCGATGTTGGCGTATTACTTACAGATACAAGATTTCACGGGGAAGGGATTTCAAATTCCATTATAGAATACATGGCCTTAGGTAAACCGGTAATTGCCACACGCAGTGGAGGTACTACAGAAGTAGTTATTGATGGCGTGAACGGCTTTTTAATTGACCCTCATGATGAGGAACAATTAATAAAAAAGATAGAAACACTTTGTGCGAAAAAAGAGCGGGGATATGAGATGGGGAAAATTGGGCAACAAATGGCCCTCGAAAAATTCGACTCAACAGTGATGTCCAATCATTATATCGGCTCTTACATAAGATTAATAAAAGAAAAAATGCAATGACCATTTTAG
>JAHEZA010000622.1 GCA_023251335.1 Chitinophagaceae bacterium
TTTTCTGACCGCATGGGAAATGGCCAATAGGTATGATATGCTGAAAAGAGATATTCCATTGCCGGAAGAGGTAAGATAGCATGCAGTGAATTGCAGGCTTGAAAATAAAGAAGGGAACACCCCTCCTTTATTTGTTTGCAATTTTTGAGGATATCCGGTATCCTACAAACAGGCCTATACCTGCTACAGTGAAGATAGTTCCAACATAAGCTACTGCTTCCTCAATATTAAATGATTGATGTAATATTGCTCCGACAAATATTCCAATACCAATGGAGAAAAGCAACAGGGCCAGGTTGACCAGGATGATGGAAAAAATATTGGATTTGTTTGCAGGCCCGGAAGTGAAGATAGAAGCATCTGCTCCTTTTTCTATCAAGGCCAGCCTTACCCTCGTTCTCGAAGAAACCGCGACGTAAACGATTCCGAAAAGTGTTCCGAAAACGATGAGGAAATTGAAAATTACTGCATACATAAATTAAGTTTTTAAAGTTTTTAAAATTTTCGGTTTGAAATTATATATCCTTTGACGCGGACTTTGCTTACCTGGTTACATCTTTTTTCAAAAAAAATTCTGTAACCAAAAAAATATTTTTAAGTCTAACGGAGAACTTTGGAGAATAACGTTGATACCATATATATTCATCGCACACTCAATGGCGATACAGGCGCGTTTAGCTTCCTGGTGGAAAAATATCAGCAAATGGTTTATACACTGGCTACTAAGATATTAGGCAATAACGAAGATGCCGAGGACGCAGCACAGGAAGTTTTTGTAAAATGTTACCGGGCTTTGAAGCGCTACAACGGCAGCGCAGCCTTCTCTACCTGGCTTTACAAGATTACTTACAACCATTCTATTGATGTGTTAAAAAGTAAACATAAGAAATGGCACACCACTGAATGGAAGGGTGATATGGAGCCGGGTATAATATCACACCAGTCGCTGGATGAAAAAATTGATCTTAAAGAAATTCAAGTACTGCTGAAGGAAGCTATTCATCGTCTTGCGCCGGATGAACAGTTAATCGTTACATTGTATTATTATGAGGGGCTTGCGCTAAAAGAAATTGCTGAAATTATAGATATCAGGGAAAATAATGTGAAGATTAAATTACACAGAATCCGGACGAAACTACAGCAACTTTTAAAATCGAAAAATGAAATTATTTCTATCTTAAATTTGTAAACATGAACCATCAAACCGATATTGATAATTTAATAAAAAACGTGCTTAAGGAAGACGGGCTGGAAAAACCATCAAATGGTTTTACAGGCAAGGTGATGCACATAATTATGGAAATGGATGTTAAACCTGTTTCCTACAAGCCTTTGATACCTAAATATGTTTTAGTTGGGATATTTTCTGGTGTGGTTTTATTCATCTTATTTCTTTTTAGTAGCAATTTAAAACAAGCTGGAAATAGTTCCACCTACTTTGATAAAGTCTTAAACAGTCTTCAGATTTTTCAATTTAACCTGGAAATACCTGCTCAATTTTCTTATATCATAACCAGTGCGTTGATTATGCTTATGATACAAGTAATACTGATAGGGAAAATCTATAAAAAAAATCATCGATAGATTAAATACGAATCCCGTTATTTTGTTCTTTTACTGGAAATGATAAATAGGTCGAAGAAAAAAATAGCACCCATTCACCATAATATTTTTATCTTCAACTTTTCATTTTCTTCTGCCGAAGCAAAAGACGCTAAAATCACAAAACCAGTATCTATGAACCAGTTCAAATCCTTTCCTGTTTATGTATTAATGACTATTTGTTGCATCACGATCGCGTCCTGCAAAACAGCCGATAAAAATTCTATCCCGGCCACGGTGCAGCAAAACTCAAATCATTTAATTACGGTCGATGGATTTACTTTTCGCGATCTGAATAAAAATGGGAAGCTCGACGTGTACGAAGATATTCGTCAACTCATTGATGCAAGAATAAAAGATATTCTGTCACAAATGACGATCGAAGAAAAAGCCGGGATGATGTTTATTAACGGTGCAAAAGTAAATGATGATGGAAGTATTGAAGATAAACCGGCAAAAGGTATGTTTGCTTTTGCGCCGAACGGAATGGTTTTGATGAGGGATAAAAAAATGAATCACTTTAATCTTTGGGCCATTCCATCAATCGAGGCTTTGGCAAAATGGTATGATAGCATGCAGAAATATGCGGAAGATTCTACCAGATTAGGTATACCGAT
>JAHEZA010000623.1 GCA_023251335.1 Chitinophagaceae bacterium
AATGTTGCAAGTCTTGATCCTTTCATCGTTGTAGCTTCCGCATCGCTTACTTTTCCATCGGTATTAATTATAAACCTTACGACGCATGTCCCGTAATCACTTTCCCTAAATTGATCAATATGCGAGGAGAGCCTTCCTGAAATATAATGACTCCAGGCGCTTAGACCGCCTTTAAAGGATGCTTCCTTTTCTTCTCTTGTAAATAATGAATCAATCGTTGTTGTTTGATTACTATAATTTTTTCTAATTCCTTTTTGGCCGGTAAAAAAAACCTCTGAAGTTATTTTTCCTGAATCATTATAGTCCGTCTCCTTAAATTTATCATTTTTAAAATCAGTAATATTAAAACTGTTTAGCGTGCCATTTTTATAATAATAAAATTTACTGCTATCTGTCATTTTCCCATTTGCGTATATCAGTGAATCAGTTAAATGCCCGGTACTGTCCCATTTTGTCCACGGCCCATTAAGTACATTATTTTCGTAGTTACGCTCTGATTCTTTAATACCATTTAGATAAAAGGTTTGAAATAGTCCCTGGTTTTCCGACAAAGTTGAATCTGTAAAATTAGCAATGAGCAATGGTATTTCAGGAAATTTATTCGAATAAACTTTAAGGGTTAAAAGATTATTTTTTATAGTTCCGTGTCCTGTAAACAAAGATTTTGATTGAGGGCAACTTTCTAAATCTGCATTAAAATAATAAAGGTATTCCTTTCGCTGACTAAAAGCAGTAGAAATCAGAAAAAAAAATATTACACAAGTAACAAAAGTTTTGGATTTCATAATTTTTTTAAAAAGTAAACTTATAAAAAATATTCAGAAGAAGAAAAATTCAAATAAAATTCTTCTTTGCGGGTTGTGCGAGAGGCACGGATGACTCAAACAAAACATAACCTTGCGTCAAATGGGGCGAATACTTACTCGAGCCGGAGCCCCAATGAATTAAAAATGCTTTTAAAATATTTCATAAGGAAAATTGCGGATGCTCTGTTATTATCGGTTCCATGTTTAATTCTCAAAGATGGAGTTTCAATCTATCCGTTTTGTTGGTGAAGCTGCCTGACTTATCCTTGCTAAACGCCAACAAAGGCGCTTTCTTTTTTTTGCAACACCAACAAGGCAAGAAACATCTTTTTCCCGAAGGACGTTACATTAATTTTAGTATCTTGAACCCCATGAGGATAAGTATACTTGCTATTTTTATTGTTCTCGCAAAATTTGCGTGTGCGCAAGATGCTACGACCATTTTTATACCAGCCGGCGAAGATGTTTCCGAAGTGTTGACCCCGCAAAAGATATTCCGTTATCCGCAGTTTATTAATGGTCAAATTTTTTTTAAAGATAGAAGGATGACTCAGGCCCTTCTTAATTACAATTACCTGATAGGTGAAATAGAGTTTATCTCCCCGGAAAAAGATACGCTTGCTATTGGCAAAGATCAAATGCCAACCATCAAGAAGATAGTTATCGACACGACTATTTTTTTCTATAACCGGGGCTACGTGGAGCTTGTAATGGAAAACGCGGTGGGAAAATTATTGAAAAGCGAAAAGTTCAAGGTAGTAAAAAGAGAAAAGATAGGAGGATATAACCAGCCTTCGTCTACCACAGCCATTGACTCGTATGACAATTTTACCCCTACCTATGGTATCCCGGAGCTAAACCTTAAAATAAGAGAAAACATTACGTTGGGTTTAAAGACAAATTATTTTTTTGGTAATGATTACGACCTGGTTCTACCGGCAAACAAGAAAAATATATATAAAGTATATCCGGCAAAAAAAGATTTGATTGATGCATATTTAAAAGATAATCCGGTGAATTATGATAACCCTGGTGACCTAAAAAAATTACTTACCTGCCTGGCACAAGGCTCTTGATAATATCGCAAGGAAAACAAAATCTTGCGCCAAATGGGGTTTGCAAGTAGCTAATGACAAAATGCCCCAAAAAGGATTTGGAGAAAACCCTGTGTCGTCAGTCATTTTATATGAAAAAAGCATTTGTCTATTTTGAGAAGTTGGCCTAAGCTTTCAGCTAAATCGCAAATTTATATTAATAAATGGCACTATTCTGCCATTTAAAAAAGAGCATCACAGTTTTCAGGATTTACCTTACCTCTAAAGCAGCAAACCAACTTATAGTGCAGATTTGTATTTCCTGCTTTATGCCTTCATACGGAATGAATAAAAATATTTTTAAAAATGTTTCAT
>JAHEZA010000624.1 GCA_023251335.1 Chitinophagaceae bacterium
GCTGTGTAGTGGTAAAAGCAGCGAGGCCAAACAATCCCAGGCAGGCCAAAATAATAGCAAGCGCTGCTGCTATTGAAAATAATGAAGAAGTTCTCTGATCTGACAGATACAATTTATTATAAGCATCATCCAAAAAATGATAGGTAAATGGCCGGTCCGAAATACGGTCACTCCACACTGATCCAATTTTTGCCAGTGTAGATTTTACATTATTTCCATTAATCCTGAGCAGGTAATCGCGGGAATAATTTCGTCCGAGAAAAATCAACATCGGCCCTATAGGTTCATGCAGGCTCTGGAAGTTAAAATCTTTTACCACGCCTACTACCGGCCCTGTCATAATTTGGCCTTTACTAATTGTTTTCCCTATAGATTGTTGTGGCGACCATCCTATTTTTTTTGCCAACGTTTCGTTGATGATAAAAGGCTGGCTATAGTTAGCATAGTTATTGGAAGTATCCAATAGCCCAAAGTCTGATTGCTGGAAATCTCTGCCGGCCAGCATTTTCATGTTCAGGGTCCTGGTAAAATCAAGGTCAACAGGCATTGCGTTTAATGAAATGTCATGTTCGCCCTTTTCATCTGTAGTCGTAATACCATCGCCCCATTCTACATTTTCAGGTGTATCATACGAGGCAGTAACCGCCTGTACTCCGGGTACTTGCTCAAAAGCGCTTTTTAAATTCTGAAAATTATCCAACATTTTTCCCCCAATAGGAAGCACTACAATGTGGTCTTTATCGTATCCAAGATCTTTATTTTGCAAAAAATGCATTTGTTGCAAAATGATGATGGTGTAAATAATGAGAAAGATTGAAATCCCAAATTGAGCTACTATCAAACCCTTGCGCAAAAAATTATTACCTCCGGTAAAAGTGAAGCCTTTTTTAAGCACACCCATTACCTGGGTACCGGATAAAACAAGGGCAGGGTAGAGGCCTGCAAAAAAACTAACGATCAATGTAAAACCCAATAGAAAAAATATGGGCAAAGGTTTCAGCAACACCTCCGGAGTGAATTGTTTGCCGGTAACAATATTGAAATAAGGAATAAGTAATATGCTGAGGACAAAAGCAAGAATAGCGGAAAAAATACTTAGCACTGACGATTCACTAATAAACTGAAAAAAGATTCGTTTCTTTGATGCACCCATCACCTTGCGCATTCCTATTTCGCCTGTGCGGCCGGCAGATTGGGCGGTGGCGAGGTTGGTATAATTGGCGCAGGCAATAATTAAGATCAGCAATGTGATCAAAGCAAGCATGTATATTTTTGTGATACTGCCATTGGGCTCAAAACCGGGAAGCGAAGAGTATAAGTGTACTTTTTTTAAAGGCTCCAGACGGTAGGTTAGATAATCCTTTCCTTCCAGGCCAGCTTCTTTTCTTACTTCCGGTGTTTGCATATAATTGCTGATCTGCTTTTGAAGCGGCGCAATATGTTTTTGATCGTGTAATAAAAAATAGGTGATCCAGTTGGCTGTCCACCATTGTTCATCTTTTACCTGGTAGCCAAGATTCGAAAATTGAGTAACAAAGTCAAATTTAATTTGGGAATTCTGTGGTGCGTCCTCACACACCGCAGAAACCTGTAAATCTTTTCCACCGCTTGTGAGCGTTTTACCAATCGCATCTTCATCGCCAAAATATTTTTTTGCCATGGATTTAGTGATGACTATTTTGTCGGGTGCATCCAGGGCAGTGGCGGGGTTTCCTTCGGTTATTTTAAAAGAAAAGATTTTAAAGAAAGCAGAATCAGCATATAAAATACGAGGCTCATCAAATGTTTTATTCCCGCTTTTTATTACGTTATGGCTGATAAAAGTGCGCACGTAATTTTCTATCACAGGGAAAGTTCTTGCGAACTGTGGCCCGGGTTTGGTGCCCGTTGTAGCTATTTTATTTACTGTTCCCGATTGGTTATACTCCATGGTAACGCGCACAATCCGATTGATATTTACATTAAACTTATCATAGCTTAGTTCTTTCACAATGTAAATGCCTATCAAAAGGCATGAGGTCAATCCGATGGCTAATCCAAAAATATTAATGGAAGAATATAATTTGTTCTTTCTAAGGTTTCTAAAAGCGGTTTTGAAATAATTTTTAAACATAAATGTTGATTTCTAATATCTGGTTTATTGATGTCTCATTTGTGCATTCATTTGCTACAATTATTCACTTCTCAACAGTAAACAAATTAATAATTCGA
>JAHEZA010000148.1 GCA_023251335.1 Chitinophagaceae bacterium
TTTAAACAGCCTGCCGGTTTTAAAATTGAATCAAAACCAAACAAGCATACCAATTATGAAAAAGATAGTATCAATAATATCATTGGTGATAGTAACAGTAATGTGTAGCTGTAATAATAGGAGCGAAACCACTAAGGAGACAACCAGTACGCCAGATGCCACAGCTACCGCTGGCGGACAGGAAAATGTAAAAGATGATGTATCTCAAAAAGATGTGGTAAAAGTGGCCATATCCTCTCCGGATCACACGACGCTCGTGGCCGCATTAAAACAAGCGAGCCTTGTTACCTCACTTTCCAATGCGGGGCCATTCACCGTATTTGCGCCTACCAATGAAGCTTTTAATAAATTACCTGCCGGTACCGTTGACGACCTTATGAAAGATGCCAATAAAGATAAGTTGATTGATATATTGCAGTACCATGTTTTTGTTTCCGCTTTACAACCCGAGTCCTTTCAGGATGGTCAAACACTTAATATGGTAAATGGTAGCGACCTAAAAGTCAGTGTGGTTAATGGTAATGTAACGCTCAATGGCAAAGCGCATATTGTGAGTGCTATCCCTGCGTCAAATGGTATGGTGTATGTGATTGACGAAGTATTGCTGCCTCCTTCCAAATAAGCCGTTGCAGAAAAACCATGAAATATCTTTTTTATAAATGAAGCCAACCGAAAGCACCCGCTTCAAAAAATAGAAAATGAAAAACGATACTCTATCAATGCCACAAAGGATACTAATTTTTCTTAGCGGGATTTTATTAGTGGCTGTTCTGTTCGTTCCGCTTTGGCAAATAGAGTTGAACGCACCTCAATATCCCGAGGGCCTTGTATTAAAAATGTATCCTCACAAAATTGGGGGAAACGTAGATGTTATCAATGGATTGAACCATTACATTGGTATGAAGACGTTGCATACTGAGGATTTCATAGAATTTACCATATTACCTTATATTGTTGGCTTTTTTGCACTGTTTTGTTTCGTTGTTCTCTTTTTGAAAAAACAGAAATGGCTTACCGTGCTTTTTACGCTTTTTGTAATTTTTGGTATCATTGCCATGATTGATTTCTGGAGATGGGAATATGCTTACGGCCACGATCTTAATCCTGAAGCACCAATACAGGTACCGGGAATGGCTTATCAACCTCCACTCATAGGATATAAACAACTTCTTAACTTTGGCGCATATTCTATTCCTGACGTAGGCGGTATCTTATTTATTTTGGTTGGATTATTATTGTTAGTGGCATTATTAATTCCCTGGTACAAAAAAAGAAAAATGAAGAGAATTAAATAAAAACGAAAATGAAAAAATCAATTTTGCCTGTATTTGTTGCTTTACTGTTTGGCTTCCTATCCTGCAATAGTGGGCCCCAGCCTATAAAGCTTGGAACAGATGCCTGCGATTTTTGTAAAATGTCCATTGCCGACAGGAATTTTGGGGCAGAGATAATTACCAATAAGGGAAAGATATATAAGTTTGATGACACGCATTGCCTTGCTACTTTCAGAAAAAATAATATTGACAGCAATATTATTAAGCATGTCTATTTTGTAAATTTCCTGGACCCTCATAATTTTATTGATGCCGGTCATGTTTTTTTGCTAAAAAGCAACGAGCTTCATTCGCCTATGGGAGGCAACACTGCTGCATTTGAAAGCAAAGAAAATTTAAACATGACTCAGCAAAAAGTACAGGGAAATGAAATAACATTACAGGAATTATATGATACGGAATAATGAAGAGGATCGTAAAATTATTGATGTGTATTTTCCTCTGTTCTGTTCACGGTAAAACGGAAGCCGGCACTATACATGTCGGCAAAAATAAAACTTACACATCCGTACAAAAAGGAATCGACGCGGCATTGACCGGTGACACGGTATTGGTTTATCCCGGAAATTATAAGGAGCATGATATTACCATAAGTAAAAGAATTTATGTAAAAGGCATACAATATCCTGTAATTGACGGAGAAAAAAAGAGCGGCATTTTTACTATACATGCCGACGGTGCAGTGCTCGACGGTTTTAAAATAATCAATGGAGGACGATCTGAAACCAGTGATCTTGCCGGCGTGTTGATTGTAGATAGCTACGATGTAAAGGTCATCAATAACAAACTGGATGATACCAACTTTGGAATATATAGTCAGCATAGCAAAAACTGCCTGATTAAAAACAATCAATTAAAATCGTACGGAACTAACGAAGTGCAAAGTGGCAATGGCATTCATGGCTGGAGATCGGATAGTTTGCTTATTATAGGCAACGATATTGCAGGGCACCGTGACGGATTGTATTTTGAATTTGTAACCAATTCACTGGTATGGAGAAACAAAAGCCATGACAATATACGCTATGGCATTCATTTTATGTTTTCGCATCATGATACTTACATCAGTAACATTTTTGAAAATAATGAATCAGGCGTAGCCGTAATGTTTACCCACCATATACAGGTGTACAACAATTTTTTTATTGACAATTGGGGAGGCGCCGCTTACGGTATCCTGCTAAAGGAAATAACAGATGGCGAAATTTCCGGAAATTATTTCTCGCACAACACCACCGCCATTCAAATGGAAGGATGCAACCGGAATAATATTTTCAAAAATTCTTTTTCTAACAATGGATGGGCCATCAAAATTTCTGCAAGCAGCCTCAATAATATTATTACCGAAAATAATTTTTTAGGAAATACTTTTGATGTTGGAACCAGTGGCTCGCTTGTTGAAAATACTTTTAATGGAAATTATTGGGACAAATATGAGGGATACGATTTGAACAGGGATAATATCGGCGATGTACCGTACCACCCGGTAAGTATGTATTCTATGATCATCGAAAGCAATCCCGCTGCCCTTATGCTTTTCAGAAGCCTGATTGTGTCTTTATTAGATAAGAGTGAAAAAATATTACCGGGCATTACACCCGAAAATCTGAAAGACGAAAAACCATTTATGAGGCCATTGAAATTATGATAGTTGCAAAAAATATAACAAAGCAATTCGGAAAACTGAAAGCGCTTGATAATGTATCGGTAACATTTTCAAAAGGGGAATGCATTGCTTTACTCGGGCCTAACGGCTGTGGAAAAACAACATTAATAAAATCGTTGCTTGGCATGGTTGTTCCTGATAGCGGCTCTATACATTTTAATAACGAGCTCATTACCAACAAATGGATGTATCGCAGCCAGGTTGGCTATATGCCGCAAATAGGACGTTATCCTGAAAATATGACCATTGCTCATGTGATAGACATGATGAAAGATATCAGGAAGGGAATTGATAAAGATCCTGATGAGGAACTGGTAAAAAGTTTTGGTTTGAAGGATTTGTTGCAAAAGAAAATGCGGACACTTAGCGGAGGTACCACGCAGAAAGTGAGTGCAGCTTTGGCTTTCATGTTCCATCCTGATGTTTTAATTCTGGACGAACCTACCGCAGGCCTCGATCCGCTTGCTTCCGAAAAATTAAAGCAAAAAATAATTAAAGAAAAAGAAAAAGGGAAACTGGTACTTATCACTTCGCATATTTTGAGCGAACTCGATGATTTGATTACAGAAGTCTTTTATATGCAGGAAGGAAAATTACTATTTCATAAAAAACTTGTTGAATTGAAAGAAGAAACCGGCGAAGCAAAATTGTCAAAAGCCATCGCGAAAATAATGATCACACAAGAAGCAGAATTATGAAAAAATTATTAAAATATGTGATCGTAGATATTGTTCAGAATAAAATTGTTTTGATCTATACTCTTTTACTGCTTATTATATCAATGAGTGTTTTCAATCTTGAAAACAATACGGCAAAAGGCTTGCTGAGCTTATTGAATATTATTTTGATCATTGTGCCATTGATCTGCATTATTTTTTCAACCATTTACATTTATAACAGTTCGGAGTTTATTGAACTATTGGTAAGTCAGCCATTGAAAAGAAGAACCATCTGGCTCAGCATTTTCAGTGGCCTGGCATCGTCACTCTCATTTGCTTTTTTCATTGGCGCCGGTATTCCCATTTTATTATATCACGCCGATGCTACCGGGTTTATGATGATCGCCATGGGGCTTTTTCTTACAATTGTTTTTGTAAGCATTGCGATGCTGGCAGCAGGTCTCACGCGGGATAAGGCAAAGGGAATCGGGTTGTCAATTTTACTCTGGCTTTATTTCTCCTTAATATTTGACGCATTGGTTTTATTCTTTTTATTCCAGTTCCAGGATTACCCTTTGGAAAGAGCTATGGTAGTGTGCAGCTTTTTAAATCCCATAGACCTTGGTCGCATCCAGATACTTTTACAAATGGATATTTCTGCATTGATGGGCTACACCGGCGCCGTCTTTCGTGATTTTTTTGGAAACAGCACGGGAATTACTCTTTCATTCATTGGATTACTTACCTGGATTATTTTTCCACTAATAATTTCTTTAAAAAAGTTTAAGGCAAAAGATCTCTGAAATCTTTATCGATTTTTTTCCAAAAAGTCACCATGCAAAATTTTTTTCACGAAATAACTTTTTAGCAGGTTCACTACAAACAGTAAACAAACAAATTCCGGAATTTTTTAATTTGGATATACATGGCAAACCGGCATTGCTTAAACATTTTGAATCAGGTCATCTTTCACTAATCAGGAAAAGCCTAAGTACAAAACAACATGAGCTTAAACCAGCCCGCCCGAATACTGAAGCGCATTAATCATCGTATGTCAACTTTAAGAAAGATTCTTATTTCAATACATTCGCATCTCTAACCGGGAATGACTCAACTGCGAAGAATGACTTTTAGCCAGGACGGGAAATATTAAAAAAAATTGTTTTTTCGAATAATGTGTTTATTTTACACATAAAATCGATAGACGTCAGGTATTGAAAACATTAACTATAAGTGAGAGTTTATATATGGCAAATACAAAAACGAATCTTTCAAATAGCGTAAAAACATTGAAAGGACTGCAATCAGAAGTTCAAAGTATTAACCGCATTGCACTTTCTGTTGATTGCGTCATTTTTGGTTTTGATGAAAACAAACTTAAAGTATTGCTGATACGCTCTGACCTAAAAAAATATCAAAATACATTTTCATTGCTTGGCGATCTCGTAAAACCTGAAGAAGACCTGGACACAAGCGCTTACCGGATATTAAAACAACGGACAGGGTTAAACGATCTTTACCTTGAACAGGTTCATACGTTTGGCGAAGTAGGCCGCCATCCGGGTGGAAGGGTGGTTACTGTCGTGTATTGTTCTCTGGTAAACGTACAGCATCACCGGTTGAAAACATTAGACCATGATTTACACTGGCACGAAATAGATAGTTTAAAGGAACTATTGTTCGATCATAAAAAGATATTTGACCATTGCTATGTGTGGCTTCAAAAAAGGGTACAGGAACATCCATTGGGTTTCAGCTTGCTACCTAATAAATTCTCCCTTCGTGAATTACAAAACTTGTATGAGGCGATCCTCCATAAAAAACTCGACCGCAGAAATTTCAGAAAGAAGTTTTTCTCTATGGACGTTTTGGTAGATATCGGCGAAGACGAACAGAACGTACCACACCGGCCTGGAAAATTGTACAAATTCGACTATGAAAAATATGAGAAGAATAAGAAAAAATGGCAGGGAATTGATTTTTAGTAAACCGTCTACAGTAAAACAGGAAATAAGCGAATTTCTTATTTGACATTTTATCAGGTAAAAACTTTCTTGGTTTGGCAATTTCTCAAACTTACAATGGTGTAATATACTTGTCTCAAAGAATGAGTGGGAAACCTTGTTATTTATTCCTTTACTGCGTCTATGGATAGGCGTTACTCTGTGTTTTATCCCTTTCTCTTTCAATCAGCTTATCAGAAAATCACAACTTTTCTTCTTTATCTTTTTTGTTGTCCGTAGATTGTTTATCGTGTGAGGACGAAAAAAAAACCGAAAGCTTATTAAGGTTTCCAAAGCTATAAACAGGCCACATTTTCAACACGCGCTCTCTTTTGCGTTCTTCCTGCAAAATCCGATCGCGGGCAGTAAGCAATTCAAACTGTGTGATTAAGCCGCGGAGCTTTCCTTTTTCATGCCTGTCTATTACCGGCAGCACGCCTACATGGTTTGCTGCCATCCGATCTGCTATTGCACGAAGTGATTCTTCAGGATAGGTAGTGATCACATTTTTTATCATAAAGTCATCTACCGTACCGGAAATATTTCCTTGCAAAGATTTCTCCAATACGTCCTGCCAGGAAATCACTCCTAAAATAACTCCGTCGGAATTAACCACAGGTATCAATCGTTGCCGCCGTAAATGGGATTGGCTCTGTATCATGGCTTCCACGTCCGCCAGGCGGGTGCCAGCATTTATGGTAAGTACATTTGTTGACATAACATCTTCCGCAAACAGCACTTCCAAAGGTTCTACAGCATACTCGCGCAACACATGAAATCCGCGCCGCGCCACTTTTTCAGTAAGAATTGAACGCTTTAATGTGAGTACGCTTATCAGATGCGCCAGCGTAACTGTTATTAATAATGGAAGAAATAAATCGGTCGTATGCGTTAGTTCGA
>JAHEZA010000625.1 GCA_023251335.1 Chitinophagaceae bacterium
GGGCCATACAAATATCTGAAGGGCGAAACCAACTGTCGTCCACACTTTCCACTACATTAATAATCTTTGCAGAATAACCGGCGCCGTCTTTTTCTACCGGGTAAGAACGAACTATATTTTTTCCCGCATCAGCGTGTATCACCTGTCCGTAAAATTCATCGGGAAGCAGCTTGCCTTCATTTACCAAAATTCCTGTCGGAGAACCGGAACCGGTTTGCAATAGATTAGGCACGACACCGGGATCATTTAGATGCCAATGCTGCAAAGGAATAGAGTCTTCCATATTTACCCTTCGCGTCCGCCATCCATCACCGGTCATCTCATCCGTATATCCATAATTGCCATATTCCAAAATATAATTAATACGCACGCCCCTGTTACCATCATCATCATTATCCGATTGCCACAAATTTCCAAAAGCATCCACGGCAACTTCGTAAGGGTTTCTAAAATTATTTCCCAATACTTCAAAGTTGCTTCCATTAAGATCGCAACGAAAGATCATTCCCTGCCGGTATGGCTTATCATTTACATCTACGGGATTGCCCGATTTATCTTTGATCACATTGCCATTGCGATCCTCAATGCTGTCGCCCTGGTTTCCGAAATTAAAATACAGCTTGCCATCCGGGCCAAAAGTAAAAGCATGGATCGCATGATCATGCTGGATGCCTCCAATCCCTTTGAAGAGAATTTCTTTCTTATCCGCTTTGTCGTCTCCATTGGTATCTGTGAAAATATACACATACGGGCTCACTGATACGATCACCTTATTGCCCAACACACAAATACCCAAAGCCGCATTGATAGAAGTGTCCTGGTAAAAAACTTTACTTGTATCGGCTACGCCATCTCCATTCGTATCTTCAAGAATAAGAATGCGGTCACCGGCAGCCCTGACCGGATGATCAGGATGAAGGTTGATCCGGTAATTGTAGGCTTCTGTAATCCAAACGCGGCCTCTTGCATCAATATCCATGTTAGTAGGGTTCGAAAGCATTGGCTCGCTCGCAAACAGTGCTACCTCCAGGCCATCGGCTACTTTTAGAGCGCTAACTGCATTCTCCGGCAATCGCTTTTGATCTTCGGTAAGTTTGGTTCTGTCAACCTGAACAGTATTTTTTTTGTGGCTTTCATTACAGGAAAACAAAAACAGCAAGCTAAAAGATAACAAGCAATACAATTTGGATTTCATCATTTTTCGTTATTAAAATGTATTCTCAATATTTAGATCGTGAGGTTTACCATGCACTACTGTCCATTAGTCGTGCTTAAATAAAAATTTCAAAGATTCAAAGTTGCATTTTTAATCGGACTTTCCGGTGGCTTTCTTGCATATCAGTAATTCTTCGTCAACCATTGTTGTAGCGATTATCCAAATGTAAATTTTTTTTGCTACGCTGAAAAATCACTGTGAACAAGACTCGCGCTTATTGGTATAGGCGCCAAGACCAACAGGCCAGTAAACAAAGAAATTCCGCGGATTCTTATTTGAGAGTATCTGTGCCTGCTATTTATTGTTGTATAAAGAGTTTTTAATTTTTACAAACCCAAATAAAATCCACTACAAGAATTCTTCAAGGGTATATCAAATACATTTATTTCAGCATCTTAAATACGCTTACCTTTATTCGTCACATTTTTACGTAAGATGACTTTACAGCAATACGAGGAAAATACCTTTAGCGTTCAGCCTATTTTCACGAACCATTTTGAAAAGGGCATTCTAATGCAGCAATCTAACAGCCCTTCATTCTGTGTTGGGCGTGGCTTTTCGCTCGAGAGAGATGAACTTGAAAACGTTTGTGCTAAATTAAAAAACCCACCAAACCTGAATCCCGAAACCGTTATTAAAATAGCAAAAAGTTTAGGATTAACTTATTTAGCCGAAAAAGAAATTCCCCCGGAGGGTGCTGTATGTTTTGCCAACAGCCCGGAAGTACGTCCTGATTTCAGGCTGACTTTTTCGGCCACTGATATTTTTGATTACACCTATGCGGTTTTGTATTCACAAATTTATAAGCAAAAATACACAGCATATTTCAATATTAATTCTCCGAGAGTACCTTATCCAAAAGAGACAACTGCCTTTTGGCAACTGGCAAAACTGGGCAGCGAACTCAAGCAGGCACATTTATCGGCGCTAATTGAAACCGAAAGAATCAGACAGGAAATAAATAAAGTGGAAGTAGAATAAAAATGATTTTGT
>JAHEZA010000626.1 GCA_023251335.1 Chitinophagaceae bacterium
CATTACGCAACAACAAAAGTTACGCTCAAAGGTGGCATGCTTGTCAGGGAGCCTTTACCAAGATTCATCCTTTTAGGCACGAATGGTTCATTTGTGAAATACGGCCTTGATGTGCAGGAGGAAGCGCTCAAAGCGGGTTTTACTTCGGAAACAAAAACCGGCTGGGGCGTAGAGCCGGAAAACATTTGGGGAACTATCAATACAGAAATTAAAGGACAGCATATTGTTGGGAAAATACACAGTGAACAAGGAAATTACGCAGATTTCTATTCGAATATTTACAAGGCGATTTTAGGGAAAGAAGCACTCATCGTTACAGCGTTGCAGGCAAGAAATAATATCCGCATTATAGAACTGGCTATACAAAGCCACCAGGAAAGGCGAACCGTTGATTTTACTTTTTCTTAAATAAAAAGGTATCATACAAAGTTGGAAACTCCGCCATTAAAGTAAGCAGTAAAACAACATATTCTGCAGATCTTTATTTTTAAACCTTGCGGTTGCAGCCAGGGAAAATAAAAATCCAACCAAAAATAAAGCACAAGCCGCCCAAAGGAGTAATGGCGCCGATCCAATTGTAGCTGGACGCTCCGGCCGCCTTGACAGCAGTTAAAATATATAGAGAGCCACTGAATAAAACGATTCCTATGATAAACAACCTGCCCGACCATATCATTAATTTCGTGGGAAATTCCTTATATAAAATTCCTACGGCCATCAAAGCAAATACGTGATAGAACTGGTATTTGACCGCTGTCTCAAAAATTTCCAATGCATTACCTGAAATGTTTCCTTTTAATTGGTGTGCCGCAAACGCGCCAATGGCCACGGAAAGAGCCCCCAATATAGCAGCCGTTTTTATAAATCCTTTATGCATGGTGCGCTGTTATTGCATTGTATGTTTCGTCAGATTCTTTTATGTTTTCATCTTCAGTTTCATTTCCGGAAGATCCACCTTGCAAGCTTAGATCTTCGAAAAAAAAATTCAGTGAGTCATCTGTAAGTTGAGGTACATCCAACGTATAATTCGCTTGTAAATAATCAGGCTCACGTTCTTTGAGTTTTGTCTCAATAAAAAACAATAATTCAGCCGCATTCACTTCTTTCAACAGCGGCCTTTTGGAAGTTTCGTCACCTACCCGCTGCAAAATATTTTGTGGTGTTGCCCGGAGATAAATTACCACCCCGTTTTTTTTCATCCATTCCAGGTTATCATAAAAACAAGGCGTGCCGCCGCCGCATGAAACCAGGCATTTCTTTTTACTCAAAAATTTCCGAAGCTGGTATCTTTCCAGCTCACGAAATTTTTCTTCACCATGCTTTTCAAATATATCTTGTACAGACATCTTGAAAGCTTTCTCTACCTGTGCATCCAGATCATAAAAAGTGTAGCCATGCTTAACCGCCCAAATCTGCCCCCAGTGCGTTTTTCCGCTACCCATAAACCCGATTAAAAAAATATTCTGTTTCAAAATTACATGTGTTTGTTTTAAAGCCAGGGCTGTTCGTTTCAGCCTTTTAATTTTATAAAATTAATGATTTGCATTGGATAAAGCGGAGAAAAAAGGATGCCTTTCAAAATGTCGCTTCGGCTGGTTGATGGTGAGCGGTGGGGACACCGCCCACGGCGCGCTGCCCGGGTTGGTGTCTACAAACGTTGTCAAATTATAGCCGTTACTTCAATTTCAATCAGCAGATCTTTATCTATAAGGCTGCTTACTTCTATCATAGTTGTCGCCGGTTTTATTTCCTTAAAAAAATGTGCGTGGGCTTTGCCTGCTTCTTCCCATTCACGGATGTTGGTGACGTACATGCGTGTACGAACTATATCGTCCATGCAGCTTCCCGCTTCTGCAAGAACCTTTTCAATCTTTTGAAAAATATAGAAAGTCTGCTCGTACAAATTACCTTTACCAATAATCATATCGCCATCTACGGCAGTAGTGCCGGATATTTCAATTACATTTCCTACTTTAACCGCGCGCGAATATCCCACCTTGTTTTCCCATGGTGCGCCTGAACTGAACAATTGTTTATTATTTTTCATTTTGCAATTTTTAACTTAAACGATGATAAAATCTTACTCTTATGTTCCTGTATTTTTTCCGAAGTACAGAAATTGATTTTTTACACATTGGCGATTCGGAGATAAATGAAATAAAAATCAGGATAATGCAATTCTTCACTTATATCATTCACGCCTGGT